>URBA01000038.1 GCA_900545905.1 uncultured Collinsella sp. | reverse complement strand
GGCTCGGAGATGTGTATAAGAGACAGGGTCAAGCATCGTCTTGTACCAGGTGGGCGAGTCCTCGCGCCGGCTGCGGACCAGGTCGATCTTCTCGCGCGGATAGTAGATGAGCGTGCACAGCTCGCCCTTCTCGTCAAAGGAGAGCGTGTCGCCAAAGATCTCGTCGACATGCTCGCGCACGACGCCCGAGCAGTTGTTGAGGATGTGCATAAAGGCTTCGTACTCGCCGTGCACGTCGCTCATAAAATGCTCGGTGCCCTTGGGTAGGTTGAGGATGGCCGAGAGGTTGATAATTTCGGTAAACGCGGATTGTTCGGTGGGGAACTGTCTCGACAGCAGGCGCAGATACTTGAAGTCTTGCGGGTTGCGATCGAATGCGACCATGAAACACCTTCCGATGGGGCTGGTAAAACTGATAAACAGCGTCAAACGTTTATCAGTATGCGCCGCTTTTGTTTCGATTTTGCGCCAGCGGCTGAATTGTCGGCTGAACGGTTTGGTAAATCGATTTAGTTGAGGTAGATATGGCGGTTGAGTGGAGACGACAGAAGGTGTTTTCTCAGATATTTATGCGTGGGGCCGGTGGAGACGATGGTGGTAAAGATGTTCGCTATTTTTGGTTCGATTTGGTAAATAGTGGACATATGTACCGTATGTAGGCTCACTGTGCGATAATTTGCGCAGCAATGAGTAAGGAGCCTCATATGAGTGATTTTGTCCTGACCTGTGAATCCGCCGCCGATCGAACCCGTGAGTTCTTTGAATCGCGCAATATCCCTGTCGTGTGTTTTCATTACGAGATCGACGATGTTGTCTATACGGACGATCTGTATCAGTCGATTACGCCGGACAAGTTTTTTGCCCAGATTGCCGCGGGCGCCATGCCCAAGACGTCTCAGGTGAGCGTGGGTGAGTACGAGGAGTTTTGGGAGCCGTTTGTTGCCGAGGGTAAAGACGTGCTGCACCTGACGTTGTCGTCGGGTATTTCGGGCACGTATGGATCGGCCTGCGTTGCGGCGCAGATGCTCGCGGATCGCCATCCCCAGGGCGGCAAGGTGCGCGTCATCGATTCGCTGGGGGCGTCTTCGGGCTTTGGCCTGTTGCTGGAATATGCCGCCGACGTGCGCGATAGCGGGGCTTCACTCGACGAGACGGCTGCCTGGATCGAGGAGCACAAGCTCAACCTGCACCACTGGTTCTTCTCGACCGATCTGTCGAGCTACCTGCGCGGCGGTCGCATTTCGGCCGCGAGCGCGATTATCGGCACAGCGCTTAAGATTTGCCCACTTATGACGGTCGATTGCGAAGGTGGGCTGTCGCCACGTGAGAAGATTCGCACTAAGAAGCGCGCGATTTCCGAGATGGCTAAGACCATGATGGCACACGTGCAGGACGGTGCGGATTATTCGGGTAAGTGCATCTTGTCCCATTCGGCGTGCCGCGAGGACGCTGAGGCCGTTGCGGCGCTGATTGAGGAACAAGTTCCGCAGCTCAAAGGTGAGATCGAGATCAATAGCATCGGTGCTCTGATCGGTTCGCACACCGGACCTGGTACGGTGGCGCTCTTCTTTATGGGCGACAAACGCGTGGATTAACTTGGCCCATCACGTCGCGCACGATTGCTCAAACGAAAAAGGCCCGCCTCACGTTTGTGAGGCGGGCCTTGCTGTTTGGGTTAGCGTTTCTTGCCGCGGAAGAAGAAGCCGTGGAGCGATGGCTTGAGGCCGCGGTTGGCGCGGCGCTCCTCGATATGATCGTGGATCGAAGCGACGCGCTCGATGACTTCGTCGGGAATCGGCACGTCGGGATTCATGTTCTCGACTTGGCTGACCTCGGCGGCGGAGACCTGGTCGATAATGGGCACATCGTCGTGCGAGATGACAGGTGTGGCGTCTTCCTTCATCTTGCGATAACGCTGCATCATGTCGGTCTGCAGCTGCTGGGCCGAAGGCGGCGTCCAGATGATGGCGTTGGCGCCGGCGGCGATGGTTTCACGGATGCTCTCGGGCGTCTTGCCGCCCGGCGCGATGAGCGGCAGGTTGGGATAGTGCTTGCGCAGCTCGCGCAGGACCTGGGGCGTGTTCTTGCCGGCGGCGATGTTGAGAATCTTGGCTCCAGCGCGCACCTTGGCGTGGGCATCGTCGTCGCAGCGAACGACCGTAGCGATGACGGGGATGTCGGCGATGTTGGTGATGTGCTCGACCATCTCGGCGGTGGCGGGGGAGTTGACCACACAGCCCGCCGCGCCCTGCATCTCGGAGACGGCTGCCATCTGTACGGAGCGCTTACCGGTCGTAGTTCCGCCGCCCACGCCTACAAAGACCGGGCACTCGGCGACAGTCAACAGCGCCTGCGTAATGGCCGGCTGTGGCGTGAAGGGGTAGACGGCAAAGACGGCATCGGCGTTGGAGTTGCGGATGACCGCCACGTCGGTGGTGTAGATAAGCGACTTGATGCGACGACCGAAGAGCGTAAAGCCGCTGGCCTCCTCGATCTCGTCGGGCATGCGGAGGGCCGCCTTGCGCAGGCGCCCGTCGATGGGCAGCGGCTCCATGGGAAGCAGTCCGTTGGGGGTCACGGCTACCTGGGGCTCGGTGAACTCGTCTGCAAGCTCGACCTCGGAAAAATCGACCGAGGCGACGATGTCCTCGTGAACCTCGGCGGGAACGTCGATGGGGGCCTGGTCGTTAGTCGCGGCAGGCGCGGCGAAGGAACTGGTGCCGACAAAGGCGTCGACGCGCTCGTTCAAATCGTTGAGAGTATCCATGGAGGCTCGATTCTATGCGATGGCGGCCGGCAGGGTGCCGGCAGCGTTGTGCTTGCTAAATCGTTTGACGAGTTGATTTTTCCCCGCCGCGCCATCCGTTAGACCGAAGGGCCGGCGAACGTGAAGGAGCTGTGGTGGCGGGTATCGAGGTGCTATCTTGAATGTCCCGTTTAAAAGAGAGGTGACGCGGTATGGAATTGACAGCAATGTTTAGCTCGATTGGCCTGTGTGTGGCCGCAATCGTTGCCGCCGCGGTCATCTACTTTGTGGTCACGGCCATTAAGGGCAAAAGGGCCGAACGCAAGGAGCGCGCGACGCTTAAACAGCATCGCGACCAGCAGAGCAAACGCGCACGGAGATAGCTTGTTGAGTTTTGGATCCGTGCGCTAGCTGCGTTTTCGGATCAGGGCAATGTAGAAGCCCTCAAAGTCGCGGCTAGGCGGAATGGTGAGCGTGCCGGGCAGGCCGTTGGCGATGGCCGATACCTGACCCGCGGCAATGGCCTCGGTCAGGGCGTTGGACTCGATGCGCGGCTCCTCACCAGCTTCCTGGGCGCGGCGTGCCTCACTTTCGCTTGGCGTGCCGTCGAGGGGGATGAGCTCGCAGTCCATATGCTTGTCGAGGGCCTCTTGCAGGGCGTCCTCGTTTTCCTGCGGCAAGATCGAACAAGTCGAATAGACGAGCGTGCCGCCCGGTTTGAGGGCTCCCATGGCGCGGTCCAGAAGCGCACGCTGCGAGCGGGCACACTTGCTCAGCAACTGCTCGGTCAGGCCGCGCAGGCTTTTCTCGTTGCCGCTGATAACGGTGCCCGTGCCGGTGCAGGGAGCGTCGAGCAGGATGCGGTCAAAGCGGAAGAACTCGTCGAGCTCGCGTGCGTCGGTGCGCATGACGGGCACGTTTTTTGCGCCTTGGCGGTGGAGGTTGGCTTCGAGCTTCTCGGCGCGGGGAATGCTCATCTCGCAGGCGGTAAGGTGCGCCTGCCCCTGCGTGAGGGCGGCGATCTGCGTCGTCTTGCCGCCAGGGGCTGCGCACATGTCCAGGATGTCCTCGCCTGCCTGAGCGCCCAGGACCAACGGCGGCATCATGGACGACAGACTTTGCAAGTAGATCTTGCCGTCGCGGTAGATGTCGAGGTCCCACAGGTCGGAAACCTGGGCCTCGGGCAGGATGAAGGCGTCTGGGTACCAGGTGACGGGGTTGTGGGCGATGCCGGCGGCATCGAGCGCCGCAGCGATGTCCTCGACGGTTGCCTTGAGCGTGTTGGCGCGCAGCGTGACCGGGCGTGTGGCCGCGGCGCCGAAGCCCTCGATCATGAGCTCGGCATCGGCGGGCGCATAGGCGCCGGCGACCGTGTCGACCATAAAGCGCGGCAGGTCGGCGGCGGAGTGTTGGGCGGCAAGTTGGTCGGAAAGCTCGGTAGCAGCAAACTGCCCGAGCTTGAGCTCGGCCTTGACCTGCTTTTTCTGCTTACGACGACGCGGCTTGGACATCCGTCTTTCCTTCCCATTCCATTACATGTCGAGTGTTTAGTACTGGCTCTCGTGCTTGCTGAAGAAGTCGAAGCGCGGGGGCAGCGGCTTTACGCGGTGCTCGCCGGGCTTCTCGCCCAGGCTCTCCACAAACTCATCCGTGGAGGCGAAGATGTTATCCCAGCTAAAGAAGGCGACCGGGTCAACGTCGAAGTACTCGCAGATGAGCTCGCAGCCGGCCGGCACAATACCGTGCATGAGCACGGTCGCCACGCGCAGCTCGGTAAAGGCGTCGACGAGCGCCTGCGTCATCGCGGCATTGGCCGGCTCGCCCTCGAGCTTGTTGGCGGCCTTGGAGGCATCGCTCCAGCGCTTGTTGGCGGCACGCAGGTAGTCGTCGCACACGGCGAGCGCGCGGTGCGTCTCGAACTTGTACATGGCCTGCTCAAAGGCAAGGGCGGCCTGCTCGGCAGCCTCGACCACGGCAGCAGAGGCGGCGCCGGCCGGAATGCGGCCGTTGCGGTACGGGCTCTCGTCGCCCTCCTTGACGGCGACGCCGTAGAAGCAGCTGCGGGCCAGACGGTTGAACACGCCGGTCAAAAGGGCGCTCTCCTTAAGGGCCGGATCGATGACGCGCTTGTCATCGCAGGCGCGCACCTCGTTGCCGTCCTTGTCCTTGCCGGTCACGCGCGTGTCGTATGCCTTGGGGCTAAAGCTCACTGGCTTTTCGGACAGGCCGAGCGACAGCCAGTGCGCGCGCATCTGCTCGCAGGTGTAGTGGTTGAGCAGGTCGTCTGCCGGCGGGGGAGGCGTCTGCGAGGACGAGCTGGCCTTTTTGCCCATGTAGAGCAGGTGGTAGCAGGCGCTGACAGTGCTCTGCGTAAGGTTCCAACCCAGGGCCTCCCACATGGCGGTCTGCGCGATGCAGTAGAAGTAGATGTTGTCTTGTCCAATGAACTGGTAGATCTGTGCGTCGTCCGAGCACCACCAGTCGCGCCAGTCGAGCGAGCTGTGCTGGTAGGTGGGCGCGGGGACCTGCGTGGAATCGGCGGCGGGCTCGCCCATAAGGGCAGCGTCCTGGGCGGCGACACCCTCGGTTACGCCGGCGGCCTTGGCATCGCGTGCGAGCACGGTGCGCGTATAGCTGATGGGCGCCCACAGGCTCTCGGGCCAGCACCAGCAGGTGACGTCGGAAACGCCGTCGACTTCGGGCACCGGAACGCCCCAGTCGATGTTGCCGGTGATGCGGAAGGGTACGAGCGCCTTGCCGCTGCGGAAGCGCACGCCGCCGTTGGCGAGCACGGCGTGGGCATCGTCGCGCTCCTTCCAGCTGGGGAAGGTGACGGTAAAGCTGCTCTTGTTGCCCTCGGGCTCCAGCACGGTGTGCTCGGGCAGCTGGTCCTCGACGGCGTCGAAAGCCTCGCGGAACTTGTTCTGAATATAGAGCTGTGCCGGCAGCAGCCACTCCTCCATGGTCTTGGAGACCACGGAGCGAACCTGCGGATTCTGGGCGAGCTTGGCGGTATAGGTCTTCATAAAGTCGAGGTAGGCCGGCAGGTCAAAGTAGAGGTTGTCGACCGGGCGCAGCTCGGGCACCTCGCCGGTGAGCTGGCTCTTGGGCGCGATGAGCTCCTCGGGCTCAAACTGGTGACCTAGGTCGCACTCGTCGGCATAGGCCTTCTCGGACTTGCAGCCCTGGATGGGGCAGCGGCCGATCACCTGGCGGCCGTTGAGGAACGTGCCGGCCTTGGCGTCGTAAAACTGCAGCGTGGAGCGCTTGGAGATGGTGCCCTGCTCGTGCAGGCGCTCGATAATCTCGGCGGTAACCTCGTTGTGGATCTGCGCCGCCGGCTCAAGGCCCGAGCCGCCGTAGATATCGCAGCTGATGTTGTAGTTGTTGAGGGTCGCTGCTTGGCGGGAGTGATTGGACTCGACATACTCGCTAATGGACTTGTCGTAGCCCTCGTTCTCCTTGAGCTTGCGGTAGCTCTCCATGATGGGCGAGCCGTAGCAGTCGGTGCCCGAGGTGAAGATGACGTTTTCGCGGCCCAGGCGGTCGCGAAGGAAGCGGGCGAAGAAGTCGGCCGGGACAAAGACGCCGCCAACGTGGCCAAAGTGAAGGCCCTTGTTGCCGTAGGGCTCGCCGGCGGTAACGATGGCGCGGCGAGGCCAGCTGGGACGGTCGTTCATGGAGTATTTGGATGCCATGGGACTCCTTCGCATATGGTGAGAGCGCAGCCGGGCGCGAGGCCTGGCGACGCGGTGGTCAATTCGTGCATATCGTTCGACATTATCGCACATGCGGGCGGGTGCGTGACGGGGGCGCTATCCTAAGATGCTATGAATGAGATTTCCAACATACATGCGTTTGAGGACGAGGATTTTCTGCACGCTTGCTTTGTGTGGGGGATGGCCGTGCTTGTGGTGTTTGCCGTGTGCCTGGTGCCGGTGTTTATGCTGCTGGGCGGGCCTGCAGACTTGGATGCGGCTGACGCGGGCGGCTGGATGGCCGTCTTGGGCTGGATGGTCGGCTTGACTGCGGTTTCGGCGGCTTCATTTGCCGTGCACGAGCTGGTGCACGGTGTGTTTTTTAAGCTGCTGGCGCCTGCGGGCGCGAAGGTGACCTTTGGGGCGAATCGCGAGACGGCGATGATCTATGCCTGCGCCGAAGGCGTTGTGTATTCGCGCCGGCGGTACATGGCGGTTTGCCTGGCGCCGACGGTTGTTGTGACGACAACGCTTGCCCTGGGGTTTGCGTTTTCGGGCTATCCGCTGCTGTGCTATCTGGCTGCCGGCTTGCATTTGTCGGGCTGTGTAGGCGACTGGTATTACGTGCGGACCATTCTGCGCGACCGCCGCATTGTCGCCTGCGAGGACACATCCTTTGGCGTGCGCTTTTTCGCAAGGTAGTCTTTTTGGGATGATATTTCTGGGACGGGGATTTTGATGAAGCCGTTACTGCTGCATGCTTGCTGCGCGCCGTGCTCGCTGGAGCCGGTTCGCCTGCTGCGCGAGGAAGGGTTTGAGCCCACGATTTGCTGGACCAACCCCAATATTCAACCGCGCGATGAATGGCAGCGCCGCTTGGACGAGCTGCGCCGGTGGTGTGCCGATGGCGACATCGAACTCATCGAGGCGGGGGAGGACCGTGAGCTTTGGGAGGCCGGCGTGGCCCCGCTGGGCGCCGATCGAGCCCGTCGCTGTCGCGCATGCTATGCCCTGCGTCTGGCCGAGGCATGCCGTGTGGCCCAGGAACGCGGGTTTGAGTTTGTGGGCACGACGCTCGCCGTCTCGCCGTACCAGCTGTTCGATACCTGCAATGACGTGCTTGAGCGCTTGGCGGCGGCACATGGGCTCACCCCGGTGATTCGCGATTTTCGCCCGTATTACCCCGAGGCGACACGCCGTTCGCGCGAGCTTGGCATGTATCGGCAGAACTACTGTGGTTGCCGCTTCTCGGCTGTCGAGGCGGCCATGGACCGCGCCCGCATCCGCGACGAGCGCAAAGCCGCCAAAAAGTAGTTCACTTGGGACGTCAGCCTGCTAGGATGTAGAGCGGACTTTAGCTATATAAGGAGAATCCGACGTGTCTATGCGTACCGATGATTTTGACTATAACCTGCCCGAAGAACTCATCGCCCAGGCGCCTGCCGAGCCGCGCGACTCCTGCCGCCTGCTGGTGGTTGATCGCAAAGGCTCCGAGACAGGAACGCCGCTAGAGCATGGCGGCACCGTCGAGCACCGCATCTTCCGTGACATCATCGACTATATCGAGCCGGGCGACGTGCTCGTCATCAACCAGACGCGCGTGATGCCGGCTCGCCTGATTGGCCGCAAGACGGGCTCGGGCGGCGTGGTCGAGACGCTGCTGCTCAAGCGCCGCGAAGATGTTGACCCGCTGGGCCACGTTTGGGAGTGCTTGGTCAAGCCGGGTAAGCGCCTGAAGCCCGGTGCTCAGATTGAGTATCGTGCGGGCGGCGCCCATGCGCCCGAGGGGGCTCCCGTGGTGCTGACGGCCGAGGTCATCGACTTTGTCACCGATAGCCGCGGCGGCCGCCTGGTGCGCTTTGAGCCGGTCGGTTGCAATGCCGCCGGCGACCCGCGCACGCTCGACGAGGCCATCCATGCTGCCGGTCACGTGCCGCTGCCGCCCTACATTACTGATTACGAAGGCGATCCCGAGAAGTACCAGACCGTCTACGCCATGAAAGAGGAACACTCGGCTGCAGCTCCCACGGCGGGTCTGCACTTTACTTCCGAGCTCATGGCCGCTATCGAGGCCAAGGGTGCGAAGTTTGCCGCCGTCGAGCTCGAGGTGGGTATTGATACCTTCCGTCTGGTGGAGGAGGACGATCCCACGCAGCATGTGATGCATACCGAGCGCTACCACGTGTCGCAGGAGGTTGTCGACGCCGTGCATAAGGCGAAGGCCGAGGGGCACCGCGTGATCGCCGTCGGCACTACCGCCGTGCGTTCGCTCGAAAGCGCCTTTGACGCTGAGGCACCGGTGTCCGATCCGGCCGTGACGGCGCGCTATTTTGAGGGCCGCGAGGACGGGGCCGATACACTTGGCCGCGGTGACATCGTGGTGCGCGAGAACGCCACGACGCAGCTTTACCTCATGCCCGGCTCGACCTATCACGTGGTCGATGCGCTGATCACGAACTTCCACGTGCCGCGCTCCACGCTCATGATGCTCGTGAGCGCGCTTGCCACCCGCGACCAGATCATGGATGCCTACGCCGCTGCCATCGAAGAACGTTATCGCTTCTTCAGCTTTGGCGATGCGATGCTCATTTGTTAGTTACGCGGTTCTACGAACCGCGTAACTACTCGACGCTGCGTGGAAGCCTGACGGCGCATTTCGGTTTCAACCTTCGGCTTGCGTAGCGCTGCTACGCGGCACCTCGGTTTCAATCGAACTGCATCCGTCAGGCTTCCGCTCGCTGACTTTTGGTCGACCTGCTTCGTCAACGTGGTTCGAGCAAAGCTAAACGGCCTTCAGGCCGCCTGGCCTACAGAGAGGCCGGGTCGGTAATGTAGCCCGTGATGGCCGATGCGGCTGCAACCGCGGGGCTAGACAGGTACACTTCCGACTCCACGTGGCCCATGCGGCCTACGAAGTTGCGGTTCGTGGTTGAAATCGCGCGTTCGCCCGCGGCCAGAATGCCCATGTGGCCACCCAGGCATGGACCACAGG
>URBA01000037.1 GCA_900545905.1 uncultured Collinsella sp. | reverse complement strand
CGCTTGTGGCCACGATATGCATGCGACGGCGCTGCTCGGCGCGGCCCGTTTGCTCAAGGCCCGCGAGGCCGAGCTTGTCGACGCCAATGCCACCGTCAAACTGCTGTTCCAGCCGGGTGAGGAGACCTTTGAGGGAGCCCGCGCTGCCATCGCCGATGGCCTGCTGCAGAACCCGTGCCCCCAGGCTGCCTTTGCCATGCACGTCAACAGCCAATCGCCGCTCGGCCTGGTGCTCTATGGGAGCCCGGCGCTTTCGGGCGTGTACGGTTTCCGCATCACGCTGCAGGGCAAGGGCGGCCATGGCTCGAGCCCCGAGATCTGCATCGACCCCATCACGGCCGGCGTCCATGTGCACCTGGCGCTCCAGGAGCTTATCTCCCGCGAGGTGCCAGCGGCCAAGGAAGTCGCACTTACCGTTGGTAAGTTCGCTGGCGGCTTGGCGGCCAACGTCATCCCCGACACCTGCGTGCTTGAGGGAACGCTGCGCGGCTTTGATGTTGAGCTCATGGAGCACCTAAAGACCCGCATCGCGGAGGTCGTTAACGGCGTTGCCGCAACATATCGTACGCCGGCAACCATCGAGACGCTTTCGGACGTTCCGCCGCTCGTGCTCGACAGCGATATGACCCAGGCCTCGCTTGGCTACGTGGGCGCAGTGCTGCCCAAGGTGGCTTTCTTGCCGCTTTTCCATGCCATGGCGAGTGAGGACTTTGCGCTTATCTCGAGCGAGATTCCGAGTGCGTACTTTACCGTGGGCGCGGCCGTAACCGACACGGACGAACACTTTGCCCAGCACCATCCCAAGGCACGTTTTAACGATGCCGAGCTTCCTCTCGGCGCCGCGGCCTATACCGCCGTCGCTTTGGGCTATATCGCCGACCACCGGTAGCACCCAACCTTGCCTTTCAAGCCTGCGGGCATGGCCGTAAGGCCTATGCCCTTGTCTTTCAAGGCAATCTTGGGCACTACCGGCGCCCGGCGCCGGCTATTCGTTTGTTAAATAAGGAGCAGTATGTCCCAGCAGCGTAAGTTCTTCCCCGGCTGGCTCGTTGTGACCTCCGGCTTCGTGATCATGGCCACGTGCTACACGATTTTCGTCAACTGCATGAGCCTGTTCCAGCCGCTGATCGTCAGCGACCTGGGCATTTCCCTTGCGCAGTACAACATCTCCAATGCCATCTCCACCGTGGTGAGTGTCGTGGGTTCGCTCGTTATCGGCCATGTTGCCGATAAGGTGAGTGGCCGCGTATTGGGCTCGCTTACCGTTATCGCCACCTCGACGGTGCTCGCGGGCATGAGCTTTGTGGGTGAGCTTTGGCAGGTCTATGTGCTCTTTGCCGTCTCGGGCTGCTTTGCCGTCGCCTCGACCCGCCTGCTCATCAGCCTGGTGACCGCCAACTGGTTTACGGCCAAGCGAGGCCTTGCCATCTCCATCGCACTTTCGGGCTCGGGCTTTGGCGGCGCTATTCTGTCTCCCATCGTGAGCTCGCTTATCGTGAGTGTTGGCTGGCGCTCTGCGTTCCTGGTACTCGCTGCCGTCTGCATTGTGGCGGCACTGCCCATCACGGCCTACTCCTTCCGCACCAAACCTTCCGAGATTGGCCTGAAGCCGCTCGGCGAGAACCCGGGCGATCCGTCTGTTTCCACCGCGGGCGATAAGGACGAGCATACGGCCCCCGAGGTTAGCGTCGGCTGGTCTCGTATCAAGAAGAGCCCGGCGTTTTGGCTGCTTGTCGTCGCCTTCCTCTTTATGGGCTTGGTCAATGGCGCCATCTTGCCCAACCAGGTCACCAACATGACGAGCGTTACCGTCAACGGCGCCAAGATCGTCACGGGCGGTCATGATCCCATGTGGGCGGGCACTGTGCTTTCGGTCTATATGGTCACCGTCGTTATCGCCAAGATTTCGCTCGGTGCGATCTATGACCGCTTTGGCCTGCGTTTTGGCAATATCCTTGGCTCCGTTGCGTGCATTATCGCCTGCGTGGCGCTGTGCTTCCCGACGACGGACCTCGGTCCTATTGTCGCCGCTGTGAGCTTTGGTATCGGAACGTGCATGGGCACCATCACGCCTACCATCGCCGCGTCCAAGCAGTTTGGCATGGCCGACCTCGGCAAGGTCACGGGTACCATCACCTCGCTCGAGATGGTCGGCGGCACCGTGGGCGCCATCGTCTCGGGCGTGCTGTTCGACGCCACGGGCTCCTTTGCAAGCACCTGGATTGTGTGCCTGGCGTGCTCCGTGGTCATGCTCGTGTTCCTGCTGGCATCCGAGCCCATCGCCGCCAAGCTGCGCGCGAGCGTGGCGGGGGAGTAGGTAGGCCAAAGCGCATCGCCGCTTGTCCGCTTCGTCCGCGGCGGCGCGTCTGGCCGAACGAGTCCCCATACCCTCGTTCGGTCAGACGCGCCGCCGCTGTTTGTGTTTGTGCCGTATAATGTCCACTACCTATGACGCGATACAAAAGAAAGGTGTTTGCCCATGCAGGCACAGAAGGCGGAGGGAACCCGCGACCTTATCGGCGCCGAGATGCGCGCTTGGCAAAAGATGCAGCAGATCGCTGCCGGCGTGTTCGAGCCGTTTGGTTTTAAACCCATCGAGACGCCCGCGATCGAGCAGGTGGACGTCTTTGTCCACGGCATCGGCCAGTCGACCGACGTCGTGCGCAAGGAAATGTTCCGCGTGTTCAGCGGTGCCAACCTGGAGCGCGTCTTTACCGAGGGCACCGACACCAAACTCAAGCCCAAGCAGCGCCTGGCACTTCGCCCCGAGGGCACGGCCGGCGTGGTGCGCGCCGTCGTCGAGAACAATCTGGTGCCCCAGGGCTCCACGCCGTTTAAGGCTTACTACGCCGAGGCCATGTTCCGCGGCGAGCGTCCCCAGAAGGGCCGCCTGCGCCAGTTCCACCAGGTGGGCATCGAGTGGCTCGGCGCTCCCGATCCGGCGGCAGACGCCGAGTGCATCATCATGCTCATGGAGTTCTACAAGCGCCTGGGCTTCGATCTTTCCAAGCTCCGTCTGCTCATTAACTCGATGGGCGACGCTCAGTGCCGTCCGGCTTACCGCGAGCAGGTCAAGCAGTTCATCCTCGATCACGCAGACGAGATGTGTGACGAGTGCCGCGAGCGCGCCGAGCTCAACCCGCTGCGTGCCTTCGACTGCAAGAACGACCACTGCCGCGAGATCATGGCCGACGCGCCGCTGATGGGCGACAACCTGTGCGACGAGTGCCGCGAGCACTACGAGCAGGTCAAGCGCTATCTGGATGCCGCCGGTATCGAGTATGTCGAGGATCCCACCTTGGTGCGCGGCCTGGACTACTACACCCGTACTGTCTTTGAGGTCGAGGCCCCTGGCGCCGGCGTCGGCTCCATCGGCGGCGGCGGCCGCTACGATGGCCTGGTCGAGCTCGAGGGTGGCAAGCCCACGGCGGGCGTCGGCTTCGCTGTCGGTTTTGAGCGCGCCCTGCTGGCCCTGCAGGCCTTTGGTAACGACTTGGGTTCCGAGGAGGCCCCGTGCGTCTATGTCGCCAACGCCGGCAAGGAGCTGCGTCAGAACGTCTTTGCCATCACGCAGGAGCTTCGCGCCGCTGGCATCGTGACCGAGGCCGACTACCAGGGTCGTTCGCTCAAAGCTCAGTTTAAGCAGGCCGACAAGGTTGGCGCCAAGCTCATTTTGGTCCTGGGTGGCGACGAGCTTGCCGCCGGCAAGGTCAAAGTGCGCGACATGCAGAGCCATGACGAGGTGCTCGCCGATCTGGACAACGTCGTCGAGGCGGTTCGCGAGCGCCTGTAGCGCATCATTTTGAGCTGCGGGTCCGCTTGAGTGTCTCGTCCATTGCGAGCGATTGTTACGGGGGTGTTTCGCATTTATGCGGAATGCCCCCGTTTGTGTATGCCGTCCACCGAGAAATACGACCATTTAGAGCAAAAACCCTTGCAATGCAGAAAATACTTTTGTGTGGTAAAGCGCAATCAGTGTCGAAAGTATTTCGCAAGCGCCTATAATGAATACCGCATGTTACGTGCATAGAAGGAGGAATGGGAGGAAACGTGGCTGAGAACCTAAGCAACCAGTCTGTACCCGAAGCCGCGGCGCGCGTCGCTGCCGTGGTCAACCGCCTCGTTAACCGAATCGGCTCGAATGCCGAATCCAAGGAGCGTCTCGCTGAGATCGAGATCCCCGAGGAGCTGCGCGACAATCTGGCGCTGTTCTTGCGCCTGGAGCGCCGTGTGCTTAGCGAGTATGATCCCGAGATCGCGGACCTGTTCGACAAGATTTTGACAGCCGAGATTGTGGCCAACGCCGGAAACCCCGGCACCCGTGCTGCCGACGAGTCCGTCGACGAGCAGGGCGTGCCCACTGCCGACGAGCCCACCGCCGTGGCGTTTCGCGAGGTCGTTGATCTGATCGACAGTCTGCCGCTCGATAAGCAGCAGGTTATCGTCCGCGCCTTTACGAGCTTCTTCCATCTGGCAAACCTGTCGGAGGAGAACTACCGTGTGGCGCAGCTGCGCGAGCGCGAGGCCGGCGCATCGACCGATACCGAGGTCGATCCTGCCAACGAGCTTACCGTTGCCTATCACCAGCTGGTGAATGAGCTGGGTGTCGAGGGTGCCAACGAGCTGCTCGACAAGCTCGAGTTCCACCCTGTCTTTACCGCACATCCCACCGAGGCCCGTCGTAAGGCCGTCGAGGGCAAGATCCGCCGTATCTCCAACCTGCTGGAGGAGCGTCCGCGTCTGGGCGGCTCCGACCTGGTGGAGAACGAGCGCCATATGCTGCAGGAGATCGACGCCCTGGTGCGTACGAGTCCCATCGCGCTCAAGAAGCCCACGCCGGTCGAGGAAGCCGATACCATCATCGACATCTTCGATAACACGCTGTTCGACGTCATCCCCGTCATCTATCGTCGCTTTGACGACTGGGTGCTGGGCGACAAGGCCGGTACCGTGCCGCCGCTGTGCCCGGCGTTCTTCCATCCCGGCAGCTGGATCGGTTCCGACCGCGACGGTAACCCCAACGTCACCGCCAAGGTGAGCCGTGAGGTCGCCGCCAAGTACTTCACTCACATGGTGCTCAAGCTCGAGGACAAGTGCCGCCGCATCGGTCGCAACCTCACGCTCGAGGCCACCTACAGCAAGCCGTCTGCCGAGCTCATCAACCTGTGGAACCATCAGGTCGAGATGAGCACCCAGTACACCGCACGCGCTGAGCTGATCTCCGAGCACGAGCCGCATCGCGCCGTCATGCTCGTCATGGCCGACCGCCTGAACGCCACCGTCCGTCGTATCACCGACACCATGTACCACAGCGCCGATGAGTTCCTGGAGGACCTGCGCGTCGTCCAGCGCTCGCTGGCCGCCTGCGGTGCCGTCCGTGCTGCCTACGGCCCGGTCCAGACCATCATCTGGCAGGTCGAGTCCTTCGGCTTCCATATGGTCGAGATGGAGTTCCGTCAGCACTCCGTGGTGCACGCCCGCGCCCTCAAGGATATCCACGAGAACGGTATCCATGGCGACCTGCAGCCCATGACGCGCGAGGTCATCGATACCTTCCGCGCTATCGGCTCCATCCAAAAGCGCTACGGCAAGAAGATGGCGCACCGCTACATCATCTCGTTCACCAAGAGTGCCCAGCATGTGGCCGACGTCTTCGAGCTTGCTCACCTGTCTTTCGCACACGAGGAGGATGTCCCCGAGCTCGACGTGATCCCGTTGTTCGAGCAGCTCGAGGACCTCGAGGGCTGCGTCGACGTGCTCGATCAGATGCTTACGCTG
This sequence comes from uncultured Collinsella sp., assembly GCA_900545905.1. Classification (GTDB taxonomy): domain Bacteria; phylum Actinomycetota; class Coriobacteriia; order Coriobacteriales; family Coriobacteriaceae; genus Collinsella. The sequence goes on along the minus strand of URBA01000037.1, from coordinate 3,784 downwards.
CCCGTGGTGCAAAAGCGCCTTGCCCAGACCAACCGCCGCATGGAGGTCATGCTGGGCTATTCCGACTCCTCCAAGGATGCCGGTCCTACCACGGCCATGCTCGCGCTGCACTCCGCGCAGGAGCGCATTGCCAAGTGGGCCGAGAAGAACGATATCGACCTGGTGCTCATGCACGGTCGCGGCGGTGCCGTGGGCCGTGGCGGCGGCCCGGCCAACAAGGCCGTGCTGGCGCAGCCCAAGGGTTCGGTCAACTGCTTCTTTAAGCTCACCGAGCAGGGCGAGGTCATCTTTGCCCGTTACGGCAACCGTACGCTGGCTCAGCGCCATGTTGAGTCCGTTGCCGCCGCAACGCTTTTGCAGTCGGCCCCGAGCGTCGAGAAGACCAACACCGAGACCACGCAGAAGTTCTGGGATATGGCCGAGAAGCTCAACGCCGTAAGCCACGAGCGCTATCTGGACCTGCTGAACACCGAGGACTTTACACCGTGGTTCTCGACCGTGACGCCGCTGACCGAGGTCGGTCTGCTGCCGATCGGCTCGCGTCCCGCCAAGCGCGGTTTGGGTGCCAAGTCGCTCGACGACCTGCGTACCATTCCGTGGATCTTCAGCTGGAGCCAGGCGCGCATTAACCTGGCCGCTTGGTACGGTCTGGGCACCGCCTGCGAGCAGCTTGGCGATCTTGACCAGCTCAAGGCTGCCTACCAGGAGTGGCCGTTCTTCCGCACCTTTATCGACAACATCGAGATGTCGATCGCCAAGACCGACCAGCGCATCGCCAAGATGTATCTGCACCTGGGCGATCGCCAGGATCTGTCCGAGAAGGTCTTCACCGAGATGCAGCTCACGCGTAAGTGGGTTCTTGCCATCGTCGGTGACGAATGGCCGCTGCAGCGCCGCCGTGTGCTCGGCTGCGCCGTCCGTGTGCGTAATCCCTACGTCGACGCCCTGTCCATCGCCCAGGTCCGCGCCCTTCGCGAGGTGCGTATGAACCAGGACGAGATGGCCGAGGAGAAGAAGGCCGAGTACATGAGCCTGATTCTTTCGACTGTGACCGGCGTCTCGGCAGGATTGCAGAACACGGGGTAATCGATAGCCCTGTGGCTCTCACCGGGGCCCGATGGGTTTCCCTCTGAATGCGTCCTCGCACTTGAAGCCCCCTTATCCTGCTCCTTCGGAGCTGCGGATAAGGGGGCTTCGTGCTGCGGAATGCATTCAGAGGGAAACCCATCGGGTCCCTTCGTCCTCGGTCTTCAGGGATTGGGTCTGAAGGGATTAAAGTGCGCTTCGCGCCTAATGTGGAGTGCGGCGAGGGCTTCTTGCGTCCTGCGGAGTGTGCCTAAAAGTAAACTAATGGCGGGCCCTGCGATGTCCGGTCTTCGGTGGATTACTGGCTGGGGGAATAATGGCGCGCTTCTCGCCTTACGACTGTAGCGGCCGCGGTCCCGTTTGGGATCGCGGTTGTTTTGTTGTGGGTCAAATATGAACGTTGTGTTAATGAGTCGGTGGACGGTGGTGTTTTTCGGTGAGCGGCGTATCCTTCCAACGGTTTATCTAGTGTGTCAGTTGAAAGGAAGAGGGCGCTCGTCATTGTTTGAATGTGAACTGCCGTTTGACCACAAGACGTTGCATCTGGAGCTCGAGGATAAGAACTTCGCGGGTGTGATGGAAGGTCATCAAAACGAGTTTAAGACTACAAAATCACAGGAAGAGCTGGTAGAGGAGTCGCTTGCCAACCCTTATGGCTCGCCGTCGCTCGAGGAGCTTTGTGCTGGCAAGAAGGATATTGTCATTATTAGCTCCGATCATACGCGTCCCGTTCCCTCGCGTGTGACGATGCCTATTCTGCTGCATCACATCCATTCCGCTGCGCCCGAGGCTCGCGTGCGCATTTTGGTTGCTACGGGTATGCATCGTCCGTCGACGCATGAGGAACTCGTCAACAAGTACGGCGAGGAGATCGTTGCCAACGAGGAAATCGTTATGCACGTCGCGACTGACGACAGCATGATGAAAAAGATCGGCACCCTGCCTTCTGGTGGCGAGTGCATCATCAACAAGATTGCCGCCGATTGCGATCTGCTGCTTGCCGAGGGCTTTATTGAGCCGCACTTCTTTGCCGGTTTCTCTGGTAGCCGCAAGTCCGTCCTGCCTGGCATCGCCAGCTACAAGACCATCATGTACAACCACAACGGTCAGTTTGTGAACGATTCCCATTCGCGTGCCGGCAACCTGTGCCACAACCACGTGAGCGAGGACATGTTTGCCGCTGCCGAGATGGCTCACCTTGCCTTTGTGCTCAACGTGGTGCTCAACGGCAAGCATGAGGTTATCGGCTCCTTTGCAGGCGACATCCATAAGGCACACGAGGCTGGCTGCGAGTTCGTGAAGAGCCTTGCCGGCGTTGAGCCCGTCGAGTGCGAGATTGCCATCACCACCAACGGCGGCTACCCGCTCGACCAGAACATCTATCAGGCCGTGAAGGGCATGTGCTCTGCCGAGGCCACGCTTCCCGAGGGCGGCGTGATCATCGACGTCGCCGGTTGTGCCGACGGCCACGGTGGCGAGGGCTTCTATCACAACATCGCCGACAACGATCCGGCGGAGTTTGAGCGTGCCTGCATCGACCGTCCTAAGGACGAGACCCTGCCCGACCAGTGGACGAGCCAGATCTTTGCCCGCATCCTGGCGCATCACCCTGTGATCATGGTCACCGACCTGTGCGATCACCAGATGATCAAGGATATGCACATGACGCCGGTCAACACCCTCGATGAGGCGCTCAAGCTCGCCTTTGAGATGAAGGGTGCCGATGCGAAAGTGGCCGTCATTCCCGATGGCCTGGGCGTTGTCGTCGCTCAGCACTAGTACGCGGCCTAAACGAATCGTTTATAACCGACAAGAAAGATAAGGTTTTATGCTTACCAAACTCCTCTGCGAATTCGGCGCAACGGCCCTCATGATCATTTTTGGCGTGGGCGTGCACTGCGATACCGTGCTTAAGGGCACCAAGTATCAGGGCTCCGGCCACATGTTTGCCATCACCACCTGGTCTTTTGGCATCTCGGTCTGCCTGTTTGTCTTTGGCGGCGCCGTGTGCATGAACCCCGCCATGGTGCTTGCCCAGTGCATCGTAGGCCTGGTGCCGTGGAGCAGTTGCATCCCCTTCATGATTGCCGATATGCTCGGCGGCTTTGTGGGCGCCGTAATCGCTTGGCTTATGTATGCCGATGAGTTCAAGGCTTCCGAGGGCGTCGTCGACCCCATTGCCCAGCGCAACATCTTCTCGACCAACCCCACCACCGAGGGTACGAACTATGCCCGTAACTTCTTCTGCGAGGCCATCTGCACCTTCGTGTTCATCAGCGCCATCCTTGCTGCCGCTAACCGCGCCGGCGAGAACGTTCTGATGCTTGCTATCTGCGTCGGTCTGATCGTTTGGGCTGTTGGCATGGGCATGGGCGGCATCACCGGCTTCGCCATGAACCAGGCTCGTGACCTTGGTCCTCGCATGGCCTATCAGGTGCTGCCGATTAAGAACAAGGCTGACAACAACTGGAAGTACGGCCTGCTCGTTCCTGGCATTGCTCCGTTTGTCGGTGCCGCTCTGGCCGCACTGTTTGTGCACGGTTTCTTGGGCATGTTCTAGTCTGAGGCTACATAGTTGTCCGCTGGCCGCATGGGGTAACTTCCCAGCGCGTCCTCGGACATGAAAGAACCCCCGCTGCACACTGAACTGCACCCCAAAACTTGGACGGCTTAAATAAGAACTACGCCGCAAGGGACT
>URBA01000036.1 GCA_900545905.1 uncultured Collinsella sp. | reverse complement strand
ACCAAGGGCGCTGTCTATCATCACTTTAAGAGTAAAGAAGAGATTTTCAACGCCGCATTTGATCGGGCAATGGCTCCGATTGTTGAGCGCCGCCGCGCGACACTCGGTGCTGGCAATATGACGGGAGCTCAAAAGCTCAAACGACTTTATGCGCCCGAGTCCGTCGTTCCGCAAATCGAGCTATGGGCTCGCATGCATCCTGCGGCAGATCCGGTAAAAAGCTCGCGGCTGCTGGCGATGCAGTACCAAGGTTCGTTTGACGAGTCGGCCGATGGCAATCTCTTGCCAGTAATCGAGGAGGGCATCGCCGACGGCTCCATTGCGTGCGAATGCCCGCGCGAAGCAGCGGAGGCCGTATCGTTGTTAGCGAATCTTTGGCTGCTGCCATTGTTCCGTCCGCTCGAGCCCAAGGAGCGAATGCTTGCTCGCGCACAATGTTTGGCGCAGATGGCGGCCGCGGTGGGGCTTGATTTGGGTAATGAAGTGCTCCAGACAACGGCCCAGATTTGGGACGTATGGAACCGTGCCGGGTGGTAATATAGATACCAACGGTATGTAATTGATTTGTGAGGGTAGCCACGGCTGCCCTTTTCAAGTCATTAAATACATACTAACAGTATGTATTTGGGGGCAGGCTTATGGCTGGGATGCGAAGAATTAGCGTTTCATTGGCGCCAAAAACAGTGCGATCTATCAGGCTATTTGGTCTTCTTGTTGCACAGCTGTGTGCGTATTCGATGCTGTCGGCACTGTGCTTTGCGTGCCCGCTTTACTTGTTCGATTGCAGCGGCTCCTCAACGTTATATGGCGCCGTCGCGGCGATAGCGTTCATACCGGGCGTGCTCGCGACTCCGGTTGGCGGGATTTTGGCGGATCGGGGAAGACATCGCGGGGTTCTTGTGGTACTCGGCATTGTTCTGATGGCTGCATCACTGCTGTTTATCCCCATGAAGCGTTCGCTGCCTCTTGCGGTTGTCGTGGCAGCAATGCTTTGCGTCCAATATGGCATCCAATCGCTGCTGAAACCGATGCTTCAAATTGAGGCGGTGCGCATGACGGGCCAAGAAAAGGTTGAGCGTGCCACTGCGTTGGTCTCGCAGATAATCATGATGAGCAATATCTTGGGGCCTGTAGTCGGGACGGCAGTCTATGGGTGCTTTGGTATCGATACTCTATGCGAAACCGCGGCGTTGACGTTTGCGATTTCAGCCCTGCTGTTCGGGGGCGCACTCAAGCAAAATGCCTCATCTGAAACGATGGGAGACGGCGCGACTCGTACGACATGCCGAAACGATTTTCGGGAGTCGATTCGGTATCTGTTGCAAAATGCATCATTGGTCGCTGTGATTTTGCTTGCGGCAGTTTTGAACCTTGCGTTGGTTGGGCTAACGATTGGCGCTCCCATTATTGTTACAAAGCATCTCGGCATGCAATCGTCCTGCGTTGGGATAGTTGAGGTTGCTCTGGGCCTGGGTGGTCTTACCGGCAGTGGCTTGGTCGGCATTTGGCCGCATCGCTTTTCTCTCAATAGCATATGTCGATATGTTGCGATGATCTGTTTTGGAGTCGCACCGATTATTGTCGCGCAACTGTTCGGCGCAGATGCATGCGTGTTCACCGTGTTTGCGGTTGGTTCGGCATGGATCATGGTGTGGGCAAGCATTGCGTCGGTTGAAATCATCGCGTTTGTTCAGCGGGTAGTGCCGACTGAGCTCTGCGGAAAAGTGCTTTCGGTCGTTTACATGGTCCTTTCCTGCGCAACACCTATCGGCCAATTGACGTACGGGGTTGCATATGATCGATGGACACCGGCGATTGTATTCGCAGGCATGCTGGCGGTGCTGACGTTGACGACGGCGCTGTTTTATCGGCTGAAAAGTTGCTTGTGGCGATTGTCTTAACGCGCTGGGGCACCGTTGCTTTGCGGAAGCGAATGTCCTGGCGCGTTGGAACACCCTTGCATGGGCATGCCTCTCTTTCGTCTAAAATAACGTGCAGACGAAGGAGAGGCATGCCCATGATCAAGATGTTCGCGAGTGACTTAGACGGAACGCTGCTTAACGCCCTGCACGAGGCAGATAGGACTATCCGCCGCGCCATTCGCGAGCTGACTGAGGCTGGCCTGCATGTGGTTCCCGCGACTGGACGCTCGACGTTGCCGATCGGCGAGCATGGCTTTACGGGCCTGGCGCTTGACGCCTGCTGCTCCAATGGATCCATCGTGCGCGACAGTCATGGTGAGGTGCTCAAGACCTGGACCATCGACCCACAGATCACCGAGGAGCTGCTCAAGGAGTTTCCGGATATCTGTTTTGACTGCTCCACGCCCGACGGCATGTTTTCGAGCGGATCGTTCGAGATGCACCAGGCGGGCTTTAAAAAGGACAGTCCCATCAAGCGCATCGTGATGCGTGGCATGCGTGCGCGTGGCGGCTATCACGAGGAACAGTATTTCGACCAGTCGATTGGCGACATCTTGCGCCACGATGTGTGCAAGATCAACTGTCGCGTGACCTCGCCCGAGCTGGAGCGCGACCTTAAGGCGTATCTTGCCGAGCGTTCCGATCGCGTGGTCAACGCGCCGTTCGATCCGGTGATGTTCGAGATCACGGACGTGGCGTGCAACAAGGGCGAGAGTGTGGCCTGGCTGGCGGGCTACTACGGTATTGCCGAGGACGAGGTCGCTGTCTACGGCGACGGCGGCAACGACATTGCTATGCTGAGGCGTTTCCGCCACAGCTACGCGACCAAAAACGGCAGCAATGCAGCTAAGGCCGCCGCGAGCGCAACTATCGGCAGTTGCATGGTCCACGCCGTCCCCAAACACATGCTCGCCACCATGCGCAAGCAAAACTCCCGCACCGTCATCGAATAATGTGACAAAGGGACTGTTCCTTTGTCACATGGGAGATACCGGCTTTTGGCGTATAGGACTGTTACACTTTCGCCACCAACAAATTTCGAGTTATTCGGCCTGTCGGAGGTCGTTAAATGGCTAAAGATGCCCTCTCGGGAACATTCATGCCTCTAATGGTGTTTGATTCGGTGACGTAAGTGCGCAAATGGGCATGTATACGCTCAAATAAGGACATAAACCCTCAGATAATCCCGGCGGTGCATTTATACAAAACCAGTAGCGTGGCCGAATAACTCGAAAAATGTAGCTGGCAGTTCGGCGACAAGCTCGGGTATGGCAAAGGAACTGCTCCTTCGCCATACCCGAGCTCCGATCTTCTGATATGCGAACAAACATTCGCATATCTAACTGCGCTTTGATAGAATCGGTATCGTTGACGGCAGTTCCATGTGCCGGGCAGCGCCCTCCATTTGATGGGAGGTGATGCCCATGACCGATTTGATTGATTTCGTGAGACTTCTGACCGCTTTGGTCTCGTTCTTCACGGCGCTTGTCGGCCTTTCCGAGGCACTCAAGCAGCGTTCGAAGCGCAACAGAAGGGGTCGCCGCCGCTAAGGCGTTGACCCCCTAATGCAAACAACGGCGCTGCCCAGCCAGCTACAACTTGGGCTGCCGTCGACACTATTCTACCCACGAATGACATTTTGGACAATCGGTAATGCCGCTCCAAAAGCCAGGCGGGTTGTGACAAAGGGACTGCCCCCTCGTCACATTCCAAATATTGCCTTTACGTGTTGATGCACACGGTGTGCAATAATACTCGCACTGTGCAATAGCGCACAGGCTGAGTAACAAGGAGGACGCTTGTCCCAGCTCGAGAAATGCGATCGCCGGTCCCTTCGCTCGCAGCGTGCCCTTCGCCAGGCACTTGCCAGCGAGCTTGCCGAAAGCGGCGACCTTTCGCGCATTAATGTCGCGTCGCTCACCGAGCGCGCCGGCCTTACGCGCCGCACGTTCTATTCGCACTACCGCGATATCCCCGACTTTATCAATCAAATCGAGGACGGCTTGCTGGCCGAGATCCGTGAGCGCATTGAGCTCATCACCGCAGCTCAGCTGCCCGATCTCTATCACAATATCGACGAGCTCGAGCCGGCGCCCGGTTCGGTTGAGCTGCTGCGTTATCTTGCGGCCAACCGCGACTTAATCGGTGCGCTGCTGGGTCCGGGCGGCGACCAGGCCTTCATTAAAAGGATCATCGACACCGCGCGTGAGGCTGTGGTGCCGCGTGCGCAGACGGGCATTTTGGGCCTGGCGCTGGGCACGTTCTTTGACTACTACGTCACCTACGTCGTGAGCGCCGAGGTTGGCATGATTCAGCGCTGGTTTGAGCGTGGGCTCACCGAATCGCCCGAGGCCATGGCGCGCATTATGACGGTGCTCGCTTTTGTGCGCCCTGGTGACCTGTATGGCCAACCCATCGATATCAACGTGCCGGAATACGGCATGAAGCTATTGAACTTGCAGCTCGAGGACGCGACCGACACCGCCGCAACCGTCGAGTCCAACAACTAAGAGGAGAGACAATGAGCAAACTCGTCGAGGGCATTAAGGACCGCATGGTCGCTGCCGCACGCGAGGCCGCGCCCACCGTGATGGACGCCGCGCAGAAGGCCGCGACCGCGGCTGTCGAGAAAGTTGCCGAGGCAGTTGCCGATGCCAAGAACGTGGCAGGGGAGACGTCCCTCACCGCCGAGCCCCCTACCGCTGCTGAGCCCGTAGCCGCCGCCCACGCCCCCGAAGGCGCGATCTTCAACCCCGAGAACGCTCGTGGGAACCTGCACCTGGGCATCGACGTGGGCTCCACCACCGTCAAGCTCGCCGTGCTCAACGACGACAACCAGATCGTCTACGCCAAGTACCAGCGCCACCACACCGACGTCCGTGCCTGCGCCCGCGACCTGTTCGAGGGTGCTGCAACCGTGCTGCCGACGGCCCAAATGACCTGCGCCATCACCGGCTCGGGCGGCCTGCTACTGTCCCAGTGGCTCGAGCTGGAGTTTGTCCAGGAGGTCATCGCCAGCAAACGCGCCGTCGAGACCCTCATCCCGGCCACCGACGTCGCCATCGAGCTGGGCGGCGAGGACGCCAAGATCATCTACTTCGACAACGGCATCGAGCAGCGCATGAACGGTACCTGCGCCGGCGGTACGGGCGCCTTCATCGACCAGATGGCAACCCTGCTGCACACCGACGCCAGCGGTCTCAACGAGCTCGCGGCCAACGCCACCACCATCTATCCCATCGCCAGCCGCTGCGGCGTTTTTGCCAAGACCGACGTGCAGCCGCTGCTCAACGAGGGGGCCCGCCCCGAGGACGTGGCCGCCTCCATCTTCCAGGCTGTCGTGACCCAGACCATCTCGGGCCTGGCGTGCGGCCGTCCCATCCGCGGCAACGTCGCCTTCCTGGGCGGCCCGCTGCAGTATCTCTCCGAGCTGCGCCACCGCTTCTACCTCACGCTCAATCTGGACGAGGAGCACCGTATCGTGCCCCAAAACGCCCACCTGTTCGTGGCGAGCGGCGCCGCCATGGCGCATGAGTCCAACAAGCTCAGCACGTTCCCGCAGCTCATCGAGGCCATCGATGCCCTGGGTGACACGCAGGGTGCCGAGGTCGAGCGTCTGGACCCGCTCTTTGCCACCGACGAGGACTTTGCCGAGTTCAAGACCCGCCACGACCAGGAAGTCGTTCCCAAGGGCAAGCTCGACGGCTACACCGGTCGCGTGTTCATCGGCATCGACGCCGGCTCCACCACCATGAAGGCCGCGCTCGTGGGCGAGGACGGTCAGCTGCTGCACACCTGGTACGGCAACAACAACGGCGACATCCTGGGCACGGCCAAGGTCATCATGGCCGATTTCTACAATCACATCCCTGCCGGCTGCACCATCGGCCACGTGACCACCACGGGCTACGGTGAGGCGCTTCTCATCGAGGCCCTCAAGGCCGATTCCGGCGAGATCGAGACCGTTGCGCACCTGCGCGGCGCCAAGGCGTTCCTGCCGGGTGTCGAGTTCATCCTCGACATCGGCGGCCAGGACATGAAGTGCCTGCGCGTCAAGGACGGCGTGATCGAGCACATCATGCTCAACGAGGCCTGCTCGTCGGGTTGCGGTAGCTTTATCGAGAGCTTCGCCGTGTCTATGAACATGGACGTGCGCGCGTTCGCCAACGCTGCGATCCATGCCAAGGCCCCGGTCGACCTGGGCAGCCGCTGCACGGTCTTTATGAACTCGCGCGTCAAGCAGGCGCAAAAGGAAGGCGCCACGGTGGGCGACATTGCGGCCGGCCTGTCCTATTCCGTCATCAAGAATGCCCTGTTCAAGGTCATTAAGCTGCGCGATCCCAAGGAGATCGGCAGCCAGGTGATCGTTCAGGGCGGCACCTTTATGTCCGACGCCACGCTGCGCGCGTTTGAGCAGCTCACCGGCGTTCATGCCGTGCGTCCCGACATCGCCGGCTGCATGGGCGCCTACGGTGCGGCCCTGCTCGCCCGCGATCGCGCCGGCGCCGACGGCACCTCGACCATTCTTTCTGCCGAGGACATCGCGCACCTTACCGTGACGCAAAAGCATGTCCGCTGCGGTCGCTGCTCCAACAACTGCCAGCTTACCGTCAACGACTTTGGCGGCGGCAGGCGCTTCATTACCGGCAACCGCTGCGAGAAGGGCGCCGGCCACAAAAAGCAGAAGACCGAGGCCCCCAACCTCTTCAAAAAGAAAAACGAGCTGCTTTTTAACCGCGAAGTCCTGAGTCCCGACGAGGCCCCGCGCGGCACCGTCGGCATCCCGCGCGCACTCAACATGTATGAGAACTACCCCTTCTGGCATGCGTTCTTTACGCGCCTGGGCTTTAGCGTGCAGCTGTCCGACCAGTCGAGCAAGAAGACCTACCAGGCGGGCATCGAGTCCATGCCGTCCGAGAGCGTGTGCTACCCGGCAAAGATGAGCCACGGCCATGTGATGAACCTTATCGACCGCGATGTCGATTTCATTTGGATGCCGTGCGTGCGCTGGGAGCGCAAGGAGGATCCGACCGCCGGCAACTGCTACAACTGCCCCATCGTTATGAGCTACCCCACGGCGCTGGCGCTCAATATCGACGAGATTCGCGAGCAGAACATCGAGTTCCTGTACCCGTTTGTGCCCTATCACGACAAGACCGAGCTCAAGCGCCGCCTGTATCAGGTGCTCGCCGTCGACCGTGTGGCCGATGCCGAGGCTGGTCGCGGCCGTGTGCGCGGTCCCAAGATCACGCGCTCCGAGGTCGATGCCGCCGTTAACGCTGCCTTTGAGGCCGATGCGCGTTTCCACGAGGATATTCAGACCATGGGCGAGGAGGCCCTTAAGTGGGTCGAGGACCACGGCGGTCACGGCATCGTACTCGCCGGCCGTCCCTACCATAACGATCCCGAGATCAACCATGCCCTGCCTGAGCTTATCTCGAGCTTTGGCTTTGCGGTCTTTACCGAGGATTCGCTTGCGCATCTCGTGAAGCCTGAGCGCCCCATCCGCGTCGTCGACCAGTGGATGTACCACAGCCGCCTGTACGCCGTCGCCCGTTTTGTGACGATGCGTAACGACCTGGACCTGATCCAGCTCAACTCCTTTGGTTGCGGTCTCGATGCCCTGACCACCGACCAGGTGCAGGAAATCCTGGAGGCCAGTGGCAAGATCTACACCGTGCTCAAGATCGACGAGGTGTCTAATCTGGGTGCCGCGCGTATCCGCATCCGCTCGCTCATGGCGGCGCTCAAGGACCAGGAAGCCGAGCGCTTGGCCGAGGCCACGGCCGCGGGCGAGGCCTACGAGCAGGGCGATGCCGCGCCGGTGGCACCCTCCACAGATGTCCCCGCGTTCGCGAGCCGCAAGTACACGTTCGAGGCGCAGCGTGGAAGCGCCTCGACCGCGTGGCCCAAGGTGCCCTTTACCGAGCAGATGCGCGAGGAGGGCTACACCATCCTGTGCCCGCAGATGGCGCCGATCCACTTCGACCTGGTCAAAGAGGTGTTCCGCGGTGCCGGCTACAACTTGGAGCTGCTGCCCTCAACCGATCACGACGCCGTCGAGGCCGGCCTGCGCTACGTGAACAATGACATTTGCTATCCGTCCATTTTGGTGACCGGCCAGATTATGGAGGCCATCGAGAGCGGTCGATACGACCTGTCCAAGACGGCCGTGGTTATCAGCCAGACCGGCGGCGGTTGCCGTGCCACCAACTACATCGCACTCATCCGCAAGGCCCTGCGCGAGAGCGGCCACCCCGAGATTCCGGTGATCTCGCTTTCGGCCGTGGCGCTCGGCGAGGATAACCCCGGCTTTAAGATTACGCCGGCGCTGCTTAAACAGGCAGTCTACGCGGTGCTCTTTGGCGACGTGATGATGCAGATGCTCTACCGCTGCCGCCCGTACGAGGCCACGCCCGGCGCTGCCAACGCACTCTACGAGGAGTACATGGCGCGCGCCCGCAAGCTGGCGCCCAAGTTCAACCGCCACAACTACACCAAGCTGTGCCGCGAGGCCATCCGCGCGTTCGACACCATGCCGCTCGTGGGCGAGGGCACCAAGCCGCGCGTGGGCGTGGTCGGCGAGATCTTGGTCAAGTTCCACCCCACAGCCAACAACCACGTGGTCGACGTTATCGAGCGCGAGGGCTGCGAGGCCGTGGTGCCGGGCCTGCTCGACTTCTTCCTGTACTCCATGAGCAACGCCGAGCTGCAGAAGGACGAGCTGGGTAGCTCTGCTACCACGCGCGCTGGTATGCAGGCGCTCATCAAACTCGTGGACTGGATGCGTACGCCGGTGGAGGAGATGCTCGAGAAGTCCCGTCGCTTTGAGGCGCCCGAGCGTATCGGCACCATGGCCGACAAGGCCCGCACGGTGCTTTCGGTGTGCAACAACATGGGCGAGGGCTGGCTGCTCACGGCCGAGATGCTCGACCTGATCGATCACGGTGCGCCTAACATCATCTGTACGCAGCCCTTCGCGTGCCTGCCCAACCACGTGGTGGGTAAGGCCGTGATTAAGGAGCTGCGCCGCCAGCATCCCGAGAGCAACATCGTTGCGGTGGACTACGACCCCGGTGCGTCCGAGGTCAACCAGCTCAACCGCATTAAGCTCATGATTAGCGTGGCCAAGGAGAACATGCGCGCCGGCAAGGGCTTTAAGCTCGAGAAGGTGGCGCCGCTTGCGATGGACGAGGTCACCGGCCAGATGCGTGCCCACGATGGCTGCGTGAGTTGCGACTCGGTGAGCGAGGAGGCCGTGGCATCGGTCGCCAAGCGCTTGGGACGCGGCATTAAGAAGTAGTCGGCCTGCTTCGAGTCGGATATAAGACAAACGGGTGGTAGCTGTGCCGGCTACCACCCGTTTTTTGTTGGACATATGCGGTGGAAATTAGGCTTGCTGCCGCCTTCCGTGGACTCGGATTTCGGAAGTGCGGGGAAAAACTCGAAGCTTCCGAGCGCACCGCTCTTTTGGGCTCTTGTGACCTGCGGTTTTGTTGTCAAAAAAGCCGGTCTGGTCGGCGAAACTCGATTTTTCCCCGCACTTCCGAAAACAGGGGTTTCGCGGCACGCAAAATGCCCTTCGGAACCCTGAGATAATGAACAGATGTAGCCGTTCGCCGCGAAATACCGTCCGTTTATAGAACCCATCCTAGGCGCGCAGTCCCCTTACGGTTGAATAAATACACATCTATGGAATTACGTAAGAGAGGACTGTTC
>URBA01000035.1 GCA_900545905.1 uncultured Collinsella sp. | reverse complement strand
TCTTTGGAGAGGTCGGGGAAAACGTCGAGCAGGATCGTATCGCCGTGCTGGATACGACGAGAGAGGTTGAAGACAGCGACGCCCGAGATACCGAAGGTTCGAAACAGCACCTCACCGTCTTCGTGCCAGAGCTCATTATGATTGCGGGCGAGCGTCAAGCGGGCACGGACGCGCAGGCCATCCAACGTTTTGAGTGCCGCCCGATCGCCAACGACCGTTGCCGATACGGGGCAGAGGATGGGGCGCAGCGAAGTGAGGGGGAGGCGAAACGTATCGGCGATACCGGTGGGTTTGCCGCCCGTAGCGATAATTACGGCATGTGCCTGCAGGGCCTCGTTCTTGCGAGGGACATCGGTGAGCGCTTTCCGAAGCGAGCGGAGCTCCGATTTTCGGTCATCGTGCTTTTTTGCCTTGAGTGCCCGCGCTGGACGGTCTATTTGGAGTGCCCAGCCTTCGGAAGCTTTGTGCGCCGAGGCAACGTTGGCTCCGCAGATTAAGGTGATGCCTAGGCGGTCGCAAACGCTGAGAAGCGCGTCGCGCACCGATTCGGCGCGAAGGGAGCGCGGGTACAGCCGGCCTTCCTCGGAGGTTGTCATGATGCCCAGCGAGGAGAAGAAACCCATAAGCTCTTGTTCGGGCTGGGGGCCCATAACGGATTCGACGAATGCGGGGTGGTTATACCGCTGTGGATCAATCGATTCGTTGGAGAGGTTGCAGCGGCCGTTGCCGGTCGCAAGGAGCTTAAGGCCGCAGGCGACATCGCGCTCAACGATGCAGACGCTTTTGCCAGCGCGTGCGGCCGTAATGGCGGCGGCGAGGCCTGAAGCCCCGCCGCCGATTACCAGGACGTCATAGAAGGCGCTCGTGTTCACTTAGGCCTCGTCGGTCTCGTGCGGGGTAATGGCCTCGACGGCAGAGACTGCCTTGGGCAACATGCCATCGGGCAGTGCGGTCTCGACCTCGCCCTTATCGCAGGCCTCGGCGAGTGCCGGATTAATGGGAAGCTTGCCCAAGATGTCGAGGTTATAGCGCTCTGCGACCTCGGGGAGCTTGCTCTTGCCAAAGACCTCGATCTTCTTGCCGCAGTCGGGGCACTCAATATAGCTCATGTTCTCGACAATGCCCAGAATGGGGACGTTCATCTTCTCGGCCATGTTGACCGCCTTGGCGACGATCATCGAGACCAGATCCTGCGGGCTCGTGACGATGACGATGCCATCGACGGGCAGCGACTGGAAGACAGTGAGGGCGACGTCGCCCGTTCCCGGAGGCATGTCGACCAGCAGGTAGTCGATGGGGCCCCATGAGGTTTCGCTCCAGAACTGCCTGATGGCACCCGCGATAACCGGGCCGCGCCAGAGCACGGGGTCGGTTTCGTTTTGGAGCAGCAGGTTAGAGCTCATAACCTTGACGCCGTGCTCGGAGATTTCGGGCAGCATAAGATTGCCGAGGGCATGGACGTGACGTCCGCTCATGCCGAACATCTTAGGGATAGAGGGGCCGGTAATATCGGCATCGAGGACGCCGACCTTGTGGCCGTGACGGGCAAGCTCGGTGGCGATGGCACCGGTGACAAATGACTTGCCGACACCGCCCTTGCCGGAAAGCACGGCGATGACGCGCTTGACCTCGGACAGCGTGTTCTCCTCAAATTGCGACGGCGACGTTTGTCCGCCGGCGGCCTGTGCGTGTTCGCAACCCATGTATGACTCCTTTGTATATGCTGGGGCCGGGGCCCCGCGATGTGACACGAGCGTCATTGTACCCTCGTTTGCGAGCGGGAGTCATTTGCGATGCGTTTGGGCCGAGCGTGCTTGCAATACGATGGGCCCAAACGAATGGGCGGGCCTACTGAACTTTGCTGGCGAACTCGAGGTATTGCATGCGCTGCAGCTTGTCGATCGTCGAGGCGTAGGGGCTGTCTTCCGATTCCAAGTCGTAGCGCAGCCCGTCGGCACCGAGATAGCCGGCGACATTGATGGTGGGCACATCTGACCTTGTCGCAAGCAGGGCCTTTTGGTAATTGGTGAGCGGGGCGCCGATCTTATTAAGGGTAATGGCTGCAATCTCGTTTGCCCCGACGGTGTCGTAGACGTTGAGCTCGGTATTGCCGGCGATCTCATAGTTAGCCCAGACGAGATATGTCGACTGATAGATACGGAAAGCGTGGCTTGCCGTATCTTCCTGAGGGTACAGCTCGTCGTTGAGAGTCGTTGCGGCGCTCGGCTGATGGTCGCCAAAAAAGACAAGAACAACCGGTCTGCCGATATTGCGGAGCTCGTTGATAAAGTACTCGAGGTCCCGGTCGGATGCGTTGATGCAGGTGAGATAGGTGTTGAGCGCGCTGTTGGCACCCTCACTGGCTCCCTCGACCCAATAGTTTGTCAGCTCTTCGGCGGGAACGGTGCCATAGTCGTAGCCGCCGTGATTTTGCATCGTGACGTCAAAGATGAACTGCGGGGCTTCGTCGGTTCTAAGCAGGTCGAGTATCTTGTCGTAGGTGGCGTAGTCGCATACGCCGGCATGGTAACAGGGCGCACCTTCGAAATCGCCGATTGAAAGAAAGTCTCCAAAGCCCAGCTGCTGATAGATTTTATCGCGATGGTAGTTGACGGGGTTTTGCGGGTGCATAGCGGTAGCGGTATACCCAAGCTCTTTAAGGTCCTTTGCCAGGCTGTTGACGCCATTCATCTGATACAGCTGATAGGGGATTTTGCCTAATCCGACAAAGGCCGTTGTCGCTCCGGTCAAAAATTCGAATTCGGAGTTTGCCGTTCCGCCACCGGTGACCGAAGCGAGCATGGTGCCGCGAACAAGTGTGTCGGGAAGCGAGTTGTAGAATGCGGGGCCGGTGTACCCGGCCGTCTGGAGCTGCTCAAAGCACGAAAGGTCGCTAAAACTCTCGTTCATGACGGCAACAATCGTCGGCTTGATTTCATTGAACTGGGCAACGGCCGCCGCGCGCTGTTCGCTCGAGCCATATGTGCTGTCGTAGACGGCGGCGAGCTCCTGCTCGATGCTCTGCGCCTCATCGGGCGTATAGCCTTCGGGCTTCTCAATGGGCAACTCGTTGGCCATTTCGGTGAACGAAGTGATAAAACCCTGAGACGTATATGTGGTGATGGGCTGCCAACGGTCAAATCCAAAATCCAGCGCCTGCTCCAAGTCGATGCTGGAAAAGCCCGAGAGCTCCACAACGGTCACTAGCAGAAAAGCACAGAGGTTAGCGGCGATAGCGGGGAAGACATGGGTGGGCGTACGGAGCTTTCGCGGTCGGATGAGCGAAAGAAGCCCCAGGGAAATCTCCAGCAGGGCGAGAGAGGTTACGATTCCGGCGGTAAAGGTAAACTCGTATCCCTCGCTCACTTCCATTGCGGTGCCAAGGGCCAAGATATCGCTTGGCAGGATGGCTTCGCCTTTAAACGTTATGACGAAGTGCTCGGCAATGCCAAGGATGCAACAGGCGACGGGCACGAGGGCCATGACGCCTCCATGACGCTGTCCCAGCAAATAAAGGGAGAGCAGAACCGTCGCGAGCAGCCCGACGGAAAACCCGAATGAGTTGGCGGGAATGCGATAGAACGTTTCGTTGCAGGCAATTTCGAGTGAAACGAACGAGAGCGCTGAAACAGCGGCGATGACAAGGATGTCACGGCAAATACAGGCAACCGTTCCCGTCGTAAGGTCGGTTTGGTCGATAAGTCCCGAAACCAAGGGCTCGACAAGAAGCATGACGGCGGCAGCACCGAGCGCCGAATAAGAAAGGACCCATAGGGAATTGTCCTCATTTACGAGCAATTGATTCGTAATCCATGCAGCTACCATGCCGAGCGGGATGAGGAGCGTCGCGCACCAAAAGACGCGGGCAATGGGTGGCTTTTCGTTGCGTTTGATTGAAAAATACACGCGCACGACGACGGCGGCCACGATAAGGACGGCGATGAATATGGGCAGATTGGCCATGTCGCTCGAAGTGATTTCAAGGGGGATATCTTCGGTCATGGACGTTCCTCTGGTACAGCAAATTAAGTTCAGTATTAGATTACTGTAACCTTTCCACGGCATTTCGAGAAACAAAGCGCCCGATACGCAAAGCTAAAGGTCTGCGAATCTTGTATTACGAACATCTGTGCGCGTCGAGTGCGCTAAACTCATCGGCAGTATGATTCGATGCAATAGGAGGCAAGGAGCTTCCATGTCTGATTCTTCTATCGTTATTCGCGGCGCTCGTGAGCACAACCTCCGTGATATCGATGTTTCCATTCCGCGTGACCAACTCGTGGTCATTACCGGTCTTTCTGGCTCGGGCAAGAGTTCGCTGGCATTTGACACTATCTATGCCGAGGGCCAGCGTCGATACGTCGAGAGCCTTTCGAGTTATGCGCGCCAGTTCTTGGGCCAGATGGACAAACCCGACTTGGATTCAATCGACGGCCTTTCGCCGGCGGTGTCGATCGACCAAAAGACGACGTCTAAAAACCCTCGCTCGACGGTTGGCACCGTAACCGAGATTTATGACTATCTGCGCCTGCTGTTCGCCCGTGTGGGCACCCCGCACTGTCCCGAATGCGGCCGCGTCATTGAGCGTCAGACGACCGACCAGGTTGCCGACAAGGTCTTGGCGGCGGGGGAGGGCCGCCGCGCGTTTGTGCTGGCACCGGTGGTGCGCGGGCGAAAAGGCGAGTACACCAAACTGTTTGAGGACCTTCGCGCCGAGGGCTTTAGCCGCGTGCGTGTCGACGGTGAAGTGCGCTCGCTCGACGATCCGATCGATCTGGACAAGAAGTTCAAGCACGATATCGAGGTCGTGGTCGATCGCATCGTGATTCGCGAGAACTCGCTGGGCCGTATCGCCGAGTCCGTTGAACAGGCGACTGCGCTGGCGCACGGCAATGTGAACGTATACTTGCTGCCCGACCGCGACGCTCCCGAGGGGACCGAAGGCGAGTTGCTGGAGTATTCGCTGGCGTTAGCGTGCCCGGAGCATGGACACTCCATCGATGACCTGCAGCCGCGCGATTTCTCGTTCAACGCGCCCTATGGCGCGTGCCCCGAGTGCGATGGCCTGGGTTTTAAGAAGACGGTCGATGCCGAGGCCCTAATCGAAGACCCCTCGAAGTCGATCGCCGACGGGGTCTTTGGCAGCCTGTTTGGCAACTCTAACTACTATCCGCAGATTTTCGCTGCGGTTTGTAAGCACTTCAAGGTGAGCGTCGATACGCCGTGGGAGGATCTGCCTCCGCGGGTGCGTCGCGCGTTTTTAGACGGCATGGGCGACCAGAAGATTTCGGTCGACTATCAAAAGCTCGATGGGCGCCGCAGCCAGTGGGACACCAAGTTCTCGGGCGTGCGCAATATCCTGTACGAGCGCTATACCGAGACGACGAATGAGAACACCAAGGCGCGCTTGGAGAAGTACATCCGCGAGGAGCCGTGCTCGAGTTGCCATGGTGCTCGTCTGCGCCCCGAGATGCTCGCCGTTACCATAGGCGGTAAGTCCATTTACGAGGTCTGCTGCCTATCGTGTCGCGAGTCGCTCGAGTTTTTTGAGGGCTTGGAGCTTACCGAGCGCCAACAATTTATCGGCGGGCGCATCGTTAAGGAAATCCTGGAGCGCCTGCGCTTTCTGGTCGATGTCGGACTCGACTATCTGACCCTCGACCGTGCCTCGGCGACGCTTTCCGGAGGCGAGGCCCAGCGTATTCGACTGGCAACGCAGATCGGCGCGGGTCTCATGGGCGTGCTCTATATTCTGGACGAGCCCTCGATCGGTCTTC
Source organism: uncultured Collinsella sp. (assembly GCA_900545905.1). Classification (GTDB taxonomy): domain Bacteria; phylum Actinomycetota; class Coriobacteriia; order Coriobacteriales; family Coriobacteriaceae; genus Collinsella. The sequence goes on along the minus strand of URBA01000035.1, from coordinate 4,048 downwards.
ATCAGCGCGATAACGAGCGCCTGATCAAGACGCTTGAGCGCCTACGCGATATCGGCAATACCGTCATCGTCGTCGAGCATGATGAGGATACGATTCGTGCTGCCGACTATGTGATCGACATGGGCCCCGGTGCGGGCGTGAACGGCGGACACGTGGTCGCCGCGGGAACGCCTGCCGATATCATGGCGTGCCCCGATTCGATGACGGGTGCCTACCTGACCGGCAAGCGAATGATTCGGGTTCCCGATGAACGCCGCAAGCCCGGTCGCGGCTGCCTTAAGATCACGGGCGCCCGCGCCAACAACCTCAAAAACGTTACCGCCAAGATCGAGTTTGGTACGCTTACGGTTGTTACCGGCGTGTCGGGATCGGGCAAGAGCTCCCTGGTTACCGACACCATTGCGCCTGCGCTTACGAATGCCATTCACCGTTCGACGCGTCCTGTGGGCCCGTACAAAAAGCTCGAGGGTATCGAGTGCATCGATAAGGTTATCGATATCGACCAGTCGCCGATTGGCCGCACGCCGCGTTCCAACCCTGCTACGTACATTGGCCTGTGGGATGATCTTCGCGCGCTGTTTGCGAGTACGCCGGAGTCGAAGGCGCGTGGCTACTCGCCGGGACGTTTCTCCTTTAACGTGAGCGGCGGTCGCTGCGAAGCATGCAAGGGCGACGGACAAATTAAGATCGAGATGCACTTCCTTCCCGATATCTATGTCCCCTGTGAGGTCTGCGGCGGCAAACGCTATAACCGCGAGACGCTTGAGGTCACCTACCGTGGTAAGACTATCTCGGACGTGCTCGACATGAGCGTCACCGAGGCGCTGGCCTTCTTTGGGAATATCCCGCAGATTAAGCGCAAGCTCCAGACGCTGTACGATGTAGGCTTGGGCTACGTGAGCCTGGGCCAGCCCGCCACGACGCTTTCGGGCGGCGAGGCGCAGCGTGTGAAACTCGCCAAGGAGCTTCATCGACGCCAGACGGGCAAGACGTTCTATATTTTGGACGAGCCGACGACCGGCCTTCATTTTGAGGACGTCCGCCAGCTGCTCGATGTGCTGCAGCGCTTGGTCGATGCGGGCAACACGGTGCTGGTGATTGAACACAACCTTGATGTCATCAAGGTTGCCGACCGCCTGATCGATATGGGTCCCGAGGGCGGTAACGGCGGCGGAACCGTCGTGGTTTCGGGCACACCGGAGCAGGTTGCGGACTGTCCGCAGAGTTATACGGGCAAGTTTTTGGCGCCGTTGCTCAGGCGTGACCGGGAGCGTCAGGCTCAACTTGATGCTCAATAAATAGGCGATTCAGTTTATGGGCGCCATCGACTCCTTGTGATTCGATGGCGCTTGCTGTGCCGAAGTGACGTATGCAGCCGAATTGGACATATACTTAATCCTTGCGTCCGAATGCGAGGGAAAGGATATGCCATGGCAAAGGCTGTAAAGACGCCAAAAACCAATGCGATGCGCGAGCTGGAAAGCGCCGGCATTTCCTATGTTCTACATACGTACGAAGACGATGGTGATGAGTCGGCGGGCCTGGGGGTCGCGATTTCGGAGCAGCTTGGCGAGGAGCCCGGTCAAGGATTTAAGACTTTGGTCTGCGTGACACCGTCCAACGACTATGTCGTGTGCTGTATCCCTGTTGCCGACGAGCTCGATCTAAAGTCCGCCGCGCGTGCCGCGGGGGAGAAGTCCTTGGCCTTGATGCATGTGAAGGATTTGCTTGCGGCGACTGGCTACGTTCGCGGCGGCTGCAGTCCGGTCGGTATGAAAAAACGCTACCGGACGCTCATTGATGAGACATGTGTCCTTTGGGATACCATTTTTATTTCGGGAGGCAAGCGTGGTTATCAGCTTGAGCTTGCACCTGATGATTTAATTGCATTTTGCGGGGCGACGGTCGCCCCAATTACGAGAGAGGACTGAGCGATGCCGCAGGAAGAATTGAAGTGCGGAGCTCATTTTGCAAAAGAATCTGCGCCTCAGACACCCTCATCCGAAGCTTCTTCGTCGCGAGATGACACTGACGACATGGGCTCGTCGGACTACTCCACGGTTGGTCGTTCCGCCGGGCTTATGACCATCCTGACCATCGTGTCTCGCGTCACCGGTTTTATCCGCACGTGGGCAATGGCGGCCGCTATCGGCATGTCGCTGCTCTCGTCTTCCTATCAGGTCGCCAACAACCTGCCCAATATGCTCTACGAACTCGTGATGGGCGGCATGCTCGTGACGGCGTTTTTGCCCGTGTACATGGGCGTGAGGCGTGAGCAGGGTCGCGAGGCCTCGAACGAGTACGTGGGCAACCTGCTCGGCATTCTGCTTTTGGTGCTGGGTGGCATTTCGTTGCTGGGGACCGTGTTCGCCCCGGGCTTTATCTGGACGCAATCGTTCCTTTCGGGTGACGGCGGCAGCATGGATACCGCTGCGTTCATGTTCCGTTTCTTTGCCATCCAGATTCTGTTTTATGGTTTGGGCTCGGTGTTCTCGGGCGTTCTCAACGCACACCGCGACTACTTCTGGTCGACGTTTGCCCCGGTCCTCAACAATGTGATCGTCATTGCGAGCTTTATGGGTTTTGCGCCCGTGTCCGCACAGTTTGGCGAACGTGCCGGCATCATCTTGATTGCGGCCGGTACGACCCTCGGTGTCTTTGTTCAGATGGCATGTCAGATCCCCGCGCTTGGCAAGCACGGCGTGCATCCCCATATCCATATCGACTTTAAGGACCCCGCGCTGCGCCAGACGATTGCGCTCGGTATCCCGACGCTGCTCGCCACGGTGTGCATGTTTGTCTCGACTTCTATCACCAACGCTGCCGCGCTGGTGGTCCAGCCCGAGACTGGTCCTTCCGTCATCGCCTATGCGCGCCTGTGGTACACGCTGCCCTACGCGCTGATTGCCGCCTCGCTTTCGACGGCGCTCTATACCGAGCTCTCTCACGACGCACAGGAGAAGGATTACGACAGCGTCCGCACGGGCATTTCGCGTGGCGTCGCCCAGATGCTGTTCTTCCTGATTCCGTTCGCACTGTACCTGATTGTCTTCGCACGTCCGCTCAACATGATCTACTGCGCTGGCAAGTTCGATGAGTCCGGTGTGGCGCTGGTGTCGGAGTTCCTTATCTACCTGGCATTTTCCCTGCCGCTCTACGGCGTGGTCGTGCTGATGCAGAAGAGCTTCTCTGCCTTGCTCGACATGAAGCCCTATAGCCGCTATTGCCTGTATTCTGCCATCGGCCAGGCCGGCTCGGTTCTGCTGTTTGGCGTTGTGCTGGGCTTCGGTATGCCGGCAATCGCGCTTTCGTATGTTGTCGACTACGTGATCTTGGTCGGCTGTTCGCTGTGGTGGCTGCGTCGTCGTCTGCGTGGTCTTCAGGTTAAATCTATCCTGCATGGCGGTTTCTTTGGCCTTTTGCTCGGTGGCCTGGGTGCTGCCGCAGGCGCCGGCGTCATGTGGGTGCTTGAACACTTTGTCGGGGCACTTGGCGGCTCGATTCTGATTACTCTTGGCTACGTTTGCGTTGCGGGTGTCGTCTCGCTTGCTGTTACCTTTGGCCTTGCCGTCGTCCTTAAGATGCCTGAGGTCTCGGCGCTGCTTCGTCGCAAGTAGGTGCGTGTGGCCGGTCACGACAACATTCCAACGCTTGCCGAGCAGGTTTCGCGCGTTCCCACACAGCCCGGATGCTACCTTTGGAAGGATGCCAAGGGCGATGTCATCTACGTGGGCAAGGCAAAAAACTTGCGTTCCCGTATGCGCCAGTACGTGACACTGCAGGATGAGCGTCAAAAGATCCCGCTGATGATGCAGCTGGTGGCGAGCTTTGACTATATCGTGGTGGAGACCGAGCACGAGGCGTTGGTGCTCGAGCGCAATTTGATTGGTCAGTACCATCCGTACTTTAACGTCGACCTCAAGGATGACAAGAGCTACCCCTTTATCGCCATTACAAAGGGCGACCTGTATCCCGCTATCAAATATACGCGCGAGCGTCATAAGCCCTGTCTCTTATACACATCTGACGCTGCCGACGAAGCTAGAAG
>URBA01000034.1 GCA_900545905.1 uncultured Collinsella sp. | reverse complement strand
CTTCTTTTGGGAGGAGTCGCTTTTTTGTTGCTAGGAGGTTGGCCCGTGATTGATGGGGATGCTCGCTCTGAGCTTCTTTCTGCTGATTGGAATCAGGAGTGGATGCGGCTGCAAGCTGATCGGCGGCGGGCTGATGATTCTTTTGAATGGGATAAGCGGGCTCGGCATTTTCGGCCGTTGGAGACTGCCCCGTATGCCCGGGACTTTATCAAGCTGTTGGCGTTAAAGCCTGGTGAATCCGTGCTTGATATGGGGTGTGGGGCTGGGTCGATTGCTATTCCGCTTGCTCAGGCTGGGCATCCTGTGATTGCGGCTGATTTCTCCCCTGCTATGTTGGGCACGCTTGATGCTGGCATTGAGTATTATGGGCTCGAGGATCTTATTACGCCGCTTGAGCTTGCTTGGGATGATGATTGGGATTTGGTTGGACCGGTCGTGAAAGCGGTGGATGTTGCCTTTGCCAGTCGCTCTGTCACCACGACCAACCTAAAAGGCGCGCTTACCAAGCTTGATCGAACGGCTCGTCGGCGTTGTGCCGTCACGATGGTCGCTAACTCCAGCCCGCGCTATGACCTGCACCTGATGAACGCCATCGGCGCCTCGGTTACCTGCAGTAATGGCTTTGTGTATGCTTTTAATATCCTCGTTCAGATGGGTGTCCTGCCGCAGGTTACGTACTTTGAATCGCCCCGTCGCGATACCTTCGACAGCCTTGAAGCGGGTGTGGCGGACTTTTCTCGTATGCTCGAGCATGGCAACGAGGACAAGATCGACTGCCTGCGTGACTACATCGCTCAACACATGATTGAGAACCCCCATGCCGGCGAGCCGGGGTCCAAGGGCGTGCCGCAGGGGCGCTATATGCTCGATCATGTCCGCAAGGTTCGTTGGGCGTTTATTGCATGGGAGCCGGTCTCTGCGCCCAGCTCATAGCCTGTTCACAGCCCGCACCGCCCACTCACTCGGCATCCGCATTCTTTTTGAACTGGGAAAACGCGCTCCACACCGCGCCGTTCCTGCGCTATCGTGGGACAGCTCACGTAGATTAAGGCCCCGTCGCGGGGCGCCCCATACATAGAAAGCGAGAACCCATGGCACTGACAGGAGCACAGGTCAAGCAGCTTCGCAGCATGGCCCATCACCTCAACCCCGCCATCATCATCGGCAAGTCCGACGTCAACGAGGGCACCGTCGAGCAGACGGTCGCCTACCTAGAGAAGCACGAGCTCGTTAAGTGCTCCGTGCTCGATGGCTCCAGTCTTTCCGCCCGCGAGGCCGCCGAAGAGCTCGCTGAGCGTTGCCACGCCGAGGTCGTCCAGGTCATCGGCCGCAAGTTCTCGCTGTATCGCGAGTCCTCGCGCAAGGACATCGAGAAGATCAAGCTCGTCTAAGAGCCAATGATCCGGCGAGCCAACACATAGCAAGCTTACGGGTGCCCAAGTACTTCGGGCGCCCGTTTTTTATCGCTCGACCAGCACGCGATTGAGCCGCCCCTCCACCAAGCGCTCGTATAGACGCCGCGTCTCGGGCTCGGGCACGCCATTGACCTGCTCCCTTAGATGGTGCATATGCCCGCTGTACAGCTCGACGATATCGCGCCGCCGCCCCGCCGCACTGTAGACGCGCATGGCGCAGCGCACCATATCCTCACGCGCCGTTTCCTGCCGAAGCCCCGACTCCGCCAGCCAAATCGCCGACTGCAGGTCGTTTTCTTCTAGGGCGGCATTTGCTCCCTTAATCATGCAATCGATGTACTTTGACTGCATAATGCGTCGCATACGCAAAAAGTAGGTGGGGTTACAGCCATTGGGAACATACAACGGTCCGGCATAAAGCTGCTCAATCTTAAGGCACAGCTCAACTAAATGGGGCCCGCGCGCACCCGTGCGATTTCCCAAAACCTCGCGGCTTATCTGGTCAAACAGCCGTACATCGGTCTTGACGTAGTCGCCGTTGAGCCCGATGCATTCATTTTGGATGAGCACGCATGACTTGCCATCCGGCGTCGGCCCCAAAGCCGACCGCAAGCGCGATATCGTCGAGTACAGGTTGTTGCGGGCGCTATTGAACTCGGCATGGGGCCACAGCTCCATGGCCAGCGTCTCACGATCGACGAGCGCATCCATGCCCAGCGCAAGCCGCTCGGCAAGTGTCGCCGCCTTCTTGCGGCGCCACATTTTGTCCGTGATGGGAAACCCGTCGCGCTCGGCGCGAAACGCACCAAACATGCGAATCTCGATATGGTCGATGGTATCAACGGCTTCAACCTCGCCGGCCTGGAACAGGCGCTCGCCCTCCCCTTCCAAATCGTCGCGCAGCGAGTACCGCGACAGCTCGCGCACGGGAAGCTTCTTGCGAATCCTGGTCGCCGGCTCGCCCAGACAATGCATGGCAAGGCGCGCAAAGAGCCGATACGATGGCTCTAGAATTCCCGCACGATTCATGGACATCCAGGCCGCAAGATCGCTGTCTCGGCCCGCACAGGCCAAATGCAGCGCCACCATCCAGGCCTCCGCTCCACCAACCTGCGTCTGGCTTATATCGAGCAACTCCGCTTCCTCGCGTACCGAAACCATCGAGGTGTTACGCAGATACGCCGCGCGCTCCAGCAGCAATGCGTTATCGCGCATGTACGCAATCGACTCCTCGGCAAGTTTGAGCACTTGGACCGCACGGAACTTTGCATTAACCGGCCGTCCCTCTGCCAGCGACTGCCAACCTTCTAGCAACAGGCCAAACAGCTGAATCTGGTTGTCGCGCATGCGCACGGCAAAACGATCGAGCTCGTTGAACGCCGCATCGTCGGTTACCGGCAAGCCGGAAAGGAGCCGCCGTGCCGCCAACACCATGCGCACCCAGATAGCCATCGCCTTAAGCCCACGTACGTCGAGCGCCTCCCGCACCACCGTCATCTCGTCGTCGCGCTCGTCGGTTCCCGTAAACGACCCGTCAAAGAGCTCCACCAGCATGCTATCGGCCCGTATAACAATCCCCGCGATGTCGAGCTCGCAGTCGTAGGCCCTGCTCGTTTTGAGCTGCTGTAGAACGCCGCCGTCATTTCCCCGCTCGGTCAGACAGCGCTTGACCTCGATATGCGCAGACAACATATCGAGTGCGGTATGGGATGTCTCGATTTCTGGCACGGCCAGGTTCGTAGGAAGCCCAAGCCCGTTGTCCCCATAACAAACAGCCGTCAGTGTCTGGGCCACCCTCCATGAAACAGGGTCTATTTCGCAGGCCGCCCGTTCGCCCCCGCGCTCGATGACCGATGCCATATAGCGGGCGAGCTTTGTGTTGGACACGCTGACCGCTGCCAGATATACGCCAAGCGCCTCGGCAGGCGTTGGCTCTGGAGCCGGATCGTCAGCGTCGATCGTGCCCAGCGCTGCTCGGCAGATATCGGCCCCGTGCCCCGTCAGAGCAAAATCGACCCCATACTGCCCAGCAAGTTCAAGAACCGCCTCACGGTCCAAAAAGGCGTCCGCCAGGCCCATCGCCGCATCGCATCTACCCGCCTTAAGCAAAATCCGGGCCGCCCTCGGAACAAGTTCGGGGCGAACCTCGGCCACCAACTTACGCAAACGCAAGCGTCCGTTATCCTCCGTGCCCAGACACGTAAAACTCCGCTCGGCGGGATCCAAGCCAAAGATCGGGTAGTCGCGTACAAAGTAGGACTGGTCGACCATCGACAGCCTCACCCCACAAGCCTCGAGTTCTGCGATATTGCCCTCGCCCATCAAAATCATGAGACATGCCACGCAAAACAGCGCATTATTGTCGAGCGAAGCCAGATCGGCAAGTGCCGCGCCATATACGTTGACAATCTCGTTTTCGAGCAGACCGGCTACGTCGCCTTGGCCATACAGACCCGTCTGCAATGCCGAAACGAGCTCGGGCACGCCCTGCGTGAGCTGATAAAAGTCGAGCGATGTGCTGATCGAAAACGCCGATGCCCACGCCGAATACTCATAGGCATGCACCTTGAGCATCTGCGCATTGATCTTAACCGAATCGCCCAGCCCATGAATCAGTTGACGATTTGAAGGACGGCAGGAGATAAAGACCCCTACCCCCATAGCGCGCAGGCCGCGAATCCTGTCGATGAGGTCTTCGGTATCGTGCTGATCGAGGTTTGGCACATTATCAATCGCGATAAGGGAGTGCGGTTTGTCTTTGAGTTCTTCGGTAACCACCTCGAGCTGCATAAACACCTCGCGCCCAGTGGCGCGATCGGCCTCGATAATCCGCACGGGGCCTCGCGTCGGGTCGCATTTAACCTCATGGGTGTACTGCAGCAGCACCGAGGTCTTCCCAAACCCGTCGGGCGCATAAAGAACCACGATGCCAGCCTTTCGGCCCTTGGCGATAAGCTCATTCATCAAGCGTTCGCGTCGCACCATATAGCCTCCGCCCAGCGGCATCAGCTCGAGGTCGTCTATACCGCTCAAATCATTTACCATGCCCGCTCCTCAACTCGACCGTATGGACACTGTAGCCGCAAGACCATACAAGCCGCGCTATGAATAGAGCGACCTTGTGTTCTAGGTTGTCTTTTGGTACGCAAGCGGCAAGTTTTTGTACAGCGAGGGCCGATTGTTATTAATCCCCCGACTAATCGGTCTTTAAGCAGGTAAATGAGCTTGTCAGCTTGTCCCATCTAAACGGCAGTGTAACGCAGATGAACAAGGTTCAGCTATGTCATTCAACTCGCCTAGCACCCGCTACCGTCTACGACCTTTTAGTGGCATTTTTGCATAGAATCTGGTATGGAATGAATCAAACTGTTGGGCATCCGGCATTCGTCAAGCTTGCGGCAAGATTTTGGTCAAGTGGGCGAAAAGGGATAGCAAAAAGGCCCCCGCAAAGCGGAGGCCTTAGGCAAGGCTATGTCGAGGTGCAGGATTCGCGCTACTCGCAGAGCGAAAGGGCGGCCTCGTCGGCAACGACAACGCAGTTGGTGTGCAGCTGCAGGATCGAAGCCGGGCACTCGGGCGTAACCGGACCATAGCACATGTCATGCACGGCCTGAGCCTTGGCCTCGCCGTTGGCGACGACCAGGATCATGCGGGCATACATGATGGTCTGGGTACCCATGGTGTAGGCCTGACGGGGAACGTCGTCGATGCTGTCGAACAGGCGGCTGTTGGCCTGAATGGTGCTCTCGGTGAGGTCGACGCAGTGCGTGCCCTTGGAGAAGTGGTCATCGGGCTCGTTGAAACCGATGTGGCCGTTGTTGCCAATGCCGAGCAGCTGCAGATCCGGGTAACCGGCGGCGGCGACGATTTTGTCGTACTCAGAGCAGGCAGCGGCGGCATCGGGGTTGGAACCGTCAGGCACATGCGTGTTGTTCAGGTCGATGTTGATGTGATCGAAGAAGTTCTCACGCATGAAGTAGTGATAGCTCTGGGGATCGTCGTGCGAAAGGCCGCGATACTCGTCCAGGTTGTAGGTGCTGACCTCGGCAAAGTCGACGTCGCCCTTCTTGTACCAAGCAGCGAGCTGCTTGTAGGCACCGATCGGGGTGGAGCCGGTGGCAAGGCCCAGCACACAGTCGGGCTTGAGGATAACCTGGGCCGAGATAATATTGGCGGCCTTGCGGCTCATATCCTCGTAGTCTTTAGCTTTAATGATCTTCATTACGCGTCCTTTCTCGTACAAGAGAGGCAAGGCTCCCTTACAAGCACTTGCCCGCGGCCCGCGTCGGCCGCAACCAACGTGTGCGGCCACCAGGGCGAGGTCGCGTAATGTATGTGTCTCGTGTCTAGCCGCGTCGAGGCCCCTGCCCGTCCACGGTGACCCGAAGCCTTTTAGCTTCGGACAAACCCCATCTTGCCACGGAGGGCGTCCTCTTTCAAGAGCGCCCTCCGTAAACGTGTTTGAATTGTAGGCTAATGGCCACGTGCACTTGCTAGCGCTCGCGAGCAACGATGAGCTGGTCCATCTCCTCGACATGCTCGCCAACGGAACCCTTGATGCTCGAGAACTCGACAGAGTTGCACACCAAGATGGGAACCGTTACATCGTAGCCCTCGGCAGCGATTGCCTCGCGATCGAACTCGATGAGTACGTCACCCTTATGGACGATGTCACCCACCTGCGCATGCACGGTAAAGTGCTTGCCCTCGAGCTGAACGGTATCGAGTCCAACGTGGATAAGCACGTCCAGGCCATCGACCGTGTTAAGCGCAACAGCGTGTCCCGTGGGAAAAATAGCCTCGACTTTGGCATCGGCCGGCGCAATCACGCGCGTACCCGTTGGCTGAATCGCCACGCCTTGGCCCAAGAGACCGGTGGCAAATGTCTGGTCGTTTACCTCGGAAAGCGGAATGACGTCGCCCGAGATGGGAGCATCCAGCGTAAGGACTCGACCACGCATACCAAAAGACCTTAGGACTTTAGTGAACATGCTCCCCCTCGGACATACCGATTAACCAAAATAACCTTAACAGTTTACCACTTGGCACCCGTTTTTGACCATTAGGGAAGTTCGCGCTTGACAACCTCGACGATGTCGTCGACAACGCGCTGGGTCAGCTCGTGCGTCTCGGCCTCGGCCATAACGCGGACCAGCGGCTCGGTACCGCTCGGACGCACCAGAATGCGACCGCGGCCGTCAAGCTCCTTCTCGGCAGCAGCGACGGCATCCCAGATGGGCTGGCAATCATCCAGACCAGCCTTGTTGTCGGAATGCACGTTGACGAGTACCTGCGGGTACTTCTTCATGATACCGGCAAGATCGGTGAGGGTGCGACCGGTGCGCTTGAGCACGGCCAGCAGCTGCAGAGCCGTCACCAGGCCGTCACCGGTGGTGTTGTGCTCCAGGAAGATGATGTGGCCGGACTGTTCGCCGCCGATGACGGCGCCGTCCGCGAGCATGCGCTCAAGAACGTAGCGGTCGCCCACGGCGGTCTGCACCATCTCAAAGCCCTGCTCCTTCATGGCGATGGAGAAGCCCAGGTTGCACATAACGGTCGAGACGATCTCGGAGTTGGCGAGCTTGCCACGGGCGGCCAGGTCGGAGCCGCAGATGGCCAGGATGTAGTCGCCATCGATCTCGTTGCCCTCGCTGTCCACGAACAGTACGCGGTCGGCGTCGCCGTCGTGAGCCAGGCCGATATCGGCATGGGTGCGCAGCACGAGCTCGCGAAGGGGCTCGAGGTGCGTAGAGCCGCACTCAACATTAATGTCGGTGCCGCAATAATCGGTGTTGATGGCATGGACCGTGGCACCCAGGCGCTGCAGCGCGGCGGGCGTGGTCTGGCAAGAAGCACCGTGGCCGCAGTCGACGGCAACGACCAGGCCGTCGAGCCTCAGGCCATCAAGCGTATCGATGGCGTGGTCGACGTATGCCTTGCGAGCGTCCTTCATCTTGATGATGTGGCCCACGCCGGCACCGGTCGGCAGCGTGTCGGCAGCCATGGCTTCCTCGGACATGACCCAGGCGCTGATCTCTTCCTCGACAGCATCGGGAAGCTTCATGCCCTTGCGGCTAAAGAACTTGATGCCATTAAACTCCGGCGGATTATGCGAAGCAGAGATGACGATGCCGCCATCGAGCTCGTTTTGAACGGTGAGCAGCGCCACGGCAGGCGTGGGGATGACGCCGCAGCAGTGCGGACGGCCGCCCTCGGCCATGATGCCGGCGGTCAGAGCGCTCTCGAGCATGGTGCCCGAAAGACGCGTATCGCGGCCGATGCAGATATCCGGACCAAGAAACTTGGTCGCCGCGCGGCCCAGGCGAAACGCGAGGTCGCACGAGAGGTCGGCATTGGCGACGCCACGGACGCCGTCGGTACCGAAGATGTTCTGGGGCATAGGATCGCTCCTTCCCTAGCAGGCGATATGCAACCGCCCACCCTAGTCGAAAAAGAAAAGCGGGACCCGCCGAGGAATCGGCAGGCCCCGCTTGTACATTGTATCTCGAAAGGAGATAAAACCTTAGCGCTTGGAGAACTGGGGAGCGCGGCGGGCCTTCTTGAGGCCGTACTTCTTGCGCTCGACCACGCGAGCATCGCGCGTAAGGAAACCGGCCTTCTTGAGGTCAGCACGGTAGTCGCCAGCGTTCAGAAGAGCGCGAGCGATGCCCAGGCGCAGAGCGCCGGACTGACCGGAGATGCCGCCGCCATCGCACAGAGCGATAACGTCGAACTGACCGGCGGTGTCGGTCACCTTGAAGGGAGCAAGGGCGTTCTCAACGAGCTGATGACGGCCGAAATACTGCTCGGCGTCACGCTTGTTGATGGTCACCTTGCCGGTGCCGGGGACGAGACGGACGCGGGCGACGGCGTTCTTACGACGGCCGGTACCCTGGTAGACAACGGTGTTCTCAGCCATCTTTAAGCCTCCAGCTCAATCTTCGTGGGGTTCTGGGCAGCATGCGGATGCTCGGCACCAGCGTAGACCTTAAGCTTGGTCATCTGGGCACGACCGAGGGTGGTCTTGGGCAGCATACCGCGAACGGCGCGCTCGATGACCTTCTCCGGGTGCTTCTCCATAGCCTGGCGGAAGCTCTCAGCCTTGAGGCCGCCGTTGTAGCCGCTGTGGCGATAATAGGTCTTCGTGTCGGCCTTGTTACCGGTAAGCTGGACCTTATCGGCATTGATGACGACAACGAAGTCGCCGCAGTCGCTGTTGGGCGTGAACTGGGGCTTGTTCTTACCGCGCAGGATCATTGCGATCTGGGTGGCAAGACGGCCCAGGACAGCACCATCGGCGTCGACGAGAACCCAGTTGCGCTGGACCTCGCCCTGCTTGGCGTAGTGAGTCGATTTCGAAATCACTTAGACTCCTCCATGTACAGTACGTGTTGTTACAGAGATTCACGGGGCTCTGCAAGTAACCCGTCCATATTACCCCGCTCGCCGTACGAGTCAACAGGTATTTTGGCTCCGACCAGAGTTTCTGCACATGTCATCCATGGGTCATGATGTCGCGACACTAGCGCTCGACAAATGCCTCGATATCTCCCAGCAAGCGCTTTGCCTCCTGGCGGCCCTGAATATACAGGTCGAGGAGCTTTGCCGGATCGTGCTCGACATGACCGACCTCGACCGGCTTTTGCGGAGCAACGACCAACGCACGGCCCTCGCGCTCATACTTCCACAGGTGCATGCGCTGGATGTTGTAACGGTCGTGACGCGTCTCGATTCCCTCGAGCAGATAGGGGTAGTCGGCATAGCGGGCGCGCGCGGCAGGCATAAACTCGTAGGGCTTTTTCTCGTACGAGCGGTCCTGCGTGACGATGACGACCGCACGGTCGAAGCCCGCCTCCTCCAGCACGTGCTCGATGGGGATCGAATCGGCTACGCCGCCGTCGACGTATTTGTGCCCGTCAATCTCGACTGGCGGCGTCACCAGCGGCAGCGAGGTCGAGGCACGCACGGCGTCGAGGTCAAGTACGGCGCTTTTGACCGGCAGGTACGTGGCAGTTCCAAAGAGCATGTCCGTCGCGACGGCGTACATCTCGATGGGACTGGCGTCGAACGTCTCGTTGTCAAAGGGATCCAGGCGGTCCTGAACATCGTTGAAGATAAAGTCGTAGCCGACGATGGAACCCGTGGACGCAAACGATGCGGCGCCCATGAAGCGATTGTCATTGCAGAAAGCCAGGTTGATGCGGTTGGCACGGCCGATCTGGTGCGACTTGTAGTTCACGCCGTTGAGGGCGCCGGCCGATACGCCATATACCGCCGGAATCTCGACGCCAGCCTCCATGAGGACGTCGAGCACGCCTGCGGTAAATTGCCCGCGGAAGCTGCCGCCCTCCAGGACGAGCGCGACCTTGCCAGCGTTCTTTGCCCTGTCTCTTATACACATCTGACGCTGCCGACG
>URBA01000033.1 GCA_900545905.1 uncultured Collinsella sp. | reverse complement strand
GCTTACTGCTAGGAGGGTTTCTATGCCCTCGGCGCCCATGAGATTGGTGAGGGTGCCCACCATGCGCTCCTGCAGGGCATGGCTTCCTTCTCCGCCAAATGGGATCAGGTCCTCGCCGGGGTCCCAGACGTCGGTGGGTAGGGCGTCGTGGGGGCCTTCTTCGAAGGTGCCGTAGCTGCGCTCGATGATGCCTTCGCAGGGCTCGACTGCTGTGTCCGGGCCGAGGAGCTCGCATGCGACGAGCTGAGCCGTGTCCATGGCTCGGCCTAAGGGCGAAGAGACCACTTTGTCGGGGACGACGCCGTGGGCTTTGAGCCATGCGGCTGCCATTCCCGCTTGCTTGCGGCCCAGATCGGTCAACGGAGAATCGCAGCGGCCCTGGACGAGCTTTTTAACGTTGAATTCTGTCTGACCGTGGCGGAGTAGATATAGACGCTTCATGCTCTCCCCTTCTGTATAACTTGCTTTGCTGGCACAGCCCTACTCGTGGGTATGGCCTACGTAGTCTTCGTCGATCGTGATCTTGGCGACCGACTTGGGATATTCCGATTCGACCCGTTTCGCCAGCGCGCGCTTCAGGTCCTCGGCGCTCATCGCCAAATCCGAGGGACGGACGCAGTCAAAGATCACGTTGGTATGCGTGGGGCCCGGAACACAGCGTAGGTCGTGGATCGAGAGGCGGCTATCAATCTCTTGAGCCATAGCGTTGATGCGCAGACGCATGCTCGCCACCTTTGGATCGTCGGTCACGATGGGATCGTAATGGAGCGTGACGATCATGCCGTCTTCGACCCTAAACGACTGCTCGATGTTATCGAGCGTGTCGTGACTTTCCAGCGGGCTGGCTTCGGCTGCCATCTCGGCGTGAGCGCTTGCGAACTTCCTGCCCGGGCCGTAGTCGTGAACCATCAGATCGTGAACGCCCAAAACGCCGGGGTAGCTCATGATCTTGCTGCGGATATGCTCGACGAGCTTAGGATCGGGCGTCTGGCCCAAAAGCGGGCTCACCGTATCCTGGATGAGCTCAAAGCCGCTCCAGCCGATATAGGCGCCAACGGCAAGGCCGACCCATGCGTCAAGATTGATGTGCGTCACCTGCGAAACAATTGCGCACGCTAACACGGCGCCCGTGGCAAGGACATCGTTCTTGGAATCCCGCGCGGTCGCATGCAGCGTCTCGGACTCAATGCGATCGCCGAGCTTTTGGTTGAGGGCCGCCATCCAGAGCTTTACGACCATCGAAAGCGCAAGGACCGCCACCAGGGCAAGCGAGAACTCGACAGGTTCGGGGTGGATGATGCGCTCAACCGAGGACTTCACCAGCTCAACGCCAATCAGCAGCACGAGCGCCGCCACGACCAATCCCGAGAGATACTCGTAGCGACCGTGGCCGTAAGGATGCTCGGGGTCGGCCGGCTTGCTCGCCAGCTTAAAGCCCAGCACGCTCACGATATTCGAACTGGCATCGGACAGGTTGTTCATGGCGTCCGCCACAATCGAAACCGATCCCGACAGCACGCCAATTGCACCCTTCGCAGCGCATAGTGCCACATTGGCGAGAATACACACCATGCCCGTCAACGTTCCCACGCGTGCACGGTCGCCCTGCGCACGACGAACAATCCACTCGACCATCTGCATCCGCCCCCACGGTACTACCTATATATCTATTGCTTGACCGGATTGTAGTGTAGCCACTTTGTCCCCCAGATACAAAAAGGCCGCGACCCACACGGGCCGCGGCCTTGGAACACGACAAAGGAATCGTCCTTTTGTCGCACAGGTTTATGCGCTTACTTCAGCAGCGCTCGCCACTGTTTCGGGCGAATCGGCTCCGTCCCCCGCCGCCTGCCCCTTCGTCGGCACCACGCCAAAGCAGTAGCTCAGCACCGCAGACGCCGCAAATGCTGTGCCGCCGGCAACGCAGCACCACAGCAGGTTCGAGATGCCGCCCGTGGCAAAGCCAATGACCATGAGGACATTCGTCATGCCGATGGTATAGGCCGTAACGCGGCCCACGGCTGCAACAAGGCCTCCGACGGCGCCGCCAACGGCCATGCACGTCAGACACCTGCCATATTTAAAGCCGCATCCGTACAGCGCTGGCTCGCTTACGCCGCCAAGAATACCCGAGATTGAATAGCCCAGCATGAGCGCCTTCTCGTCCTTATCCGCAACGCGAAGCGACGCGCCGAAGGGCATGCCCCAAACCGCGAACGTTGCCATCGTCGCGGCGATCAGGATGCACGAATCCGTTCCCACACTCATAAACTGCGCATAGGCGAGCGATAGGACAACGTTGCTGACGCCCGCGATCTTAAGGAACTCCCAGCCCGCGGCAAGCCCCATGAGCGTGAGCAGCGACACGATGCCACCGGAATTGCCAAGCATAAACATAAGCTGTCCCAACAGCATGCCCAGATAGCTGCCTGCCGGCGCCGTAACACACAGCGACACCGGAACCATAACGAGCATGGTTGCAAACGGTACAAAAGAAAACGCCACAGCCTGAGGGATAGTGCGCTTAAAGAAACGCTCCACCTGCCATAGCACGGGCACCGAAATGAGAACCGGAATAACAGTCGTTGTGTAATCGTTGACCGGCGCGGGAAGCAGACCATACACGAAAGTCATCGCTGCCCCCGTCGTCGATGCGGCATCGACGAGCTTAAGCAGATCGGGCGCAATCAATACGCCGCCCAGCATCATGCCCAGCTGCTCCGAGCAACCGAGCTGGCGGGCGGCCGCCCAACCAAGATAAATGGGCAAAAAGTAGTAGCCGGCGTTATAGAGCCAACTGTAGAACAGGCGATAGATTTCGGAATCGGCAGACCACAGGCCCAGCATGCCTTCGCCCATAATGACGGCGACGGTGCGGAACAATGCCGCGCAGACAATAAACGGCAGCGCCGACATCATGCTTTTGGACAGATAGTCCACCACGGCCATGGCGCTTGATGAAACCGTCGTTGTAAACGAGGTGTTAGAAACTTGTGACATGGAACGCCTTTCCCAATATGACATGCGGACTGTCCCTTTGTCACATCGTGCGGTACCGACCGATTGCGCGGTACTTTTCGTAGCGGAGGTTTGTGAGGGTCGCGTCGTCGAGCCGCCCAAGCGTATCGAAGGCATCAAATGCCGAGGACATGACGACACCGGCGATCTCCTCATGTGACAGGCCCCTATCGTCGACAATGCCGTCGATGATGCCGAGCGCCAACAGGTCGGGAGCCGTGAGCTTAAGCGCCTCGGCGGCCTCATTCGCGCGCTCGGTATCCTTCCACAGGATCGACGCACAGGCCTCGGGGCTCACGACCGAATAGGCCGAGCTCGAGAGCATCAGGATGCGGTCGGCCACGGACAGCGCCAGCGCGCCACCAGAGCCACCCTCGCCTGTCACCACCGAGACAATCGGCGTCTTAAGGCCGCTCATCTCCATGAGATTCTGGGCAATCGCCTCGCCCTGGCCGCGCTCCTCGGCACCGATGCCGCAAAACGCGCCCGAAGTATCAACCAGGCACAGAACCGGCCGGCCAAACTTTTCGGCCTGGCGCATAAGGCGACGCGCTTTGCGATAGCCCTCGGGATGCGCCATGCCAAAGTTGCGGCGCATGCGCTCTTTGGTCGTGGTGCCGCGCTCGATAGCGATAACCGTCACGGGACGTCCGTCTTTCCAGCCGATGCCGCCCACCACGGCGGCGTCGTCACCAAAGTAGCGGTCGCCGTGCAGCTCCACAAATCCATCCAGGCCCAGCGAGATCATCTCGCCCGCCGTGGCGCGATCTGCCGAGCGGGTCTGCTTGACAATCTCGAGCGCGGTTTTTGGTGCCGGCGAGCGCTTAAACAAGTGTCCCAGCTTTTTGTCGCGACGACCCGTATGCACGATCTCATGCGGTGCCCCCAGGCCGGGCGCGTGCCCTTCGTGCAGCGCCAGCAGCTCGCCTACCGTGAGCGCAATCTCGCCACGCGGAACAACGGCATCGCAAAAGCCGTGCTCCAGCAAAAACTCGGAGCGCTGGAATCCCTTGGGCAGGCGCTTGTGCATGTTCTGCTCGATCACGCGCGGGCCGGCAAATGCCGTCAGGGCATCGGGCTCGGCCAGGATAATGTCGCCCTCCATGGCAAAGCTCGCGGTTACGCCTCCGGTCGTGGGGTCGGTGAGCACCGTGATATACAGGCCGCCCGCCTCGCTGTGGCGCCTAACCGCCGCA
This sequence comes from uncultured Collinsella sp., assembly GCA_900545905.1. Taxonomy (GTDB): domain Bacteria; phylum Actinomycetota; class Coriobacteriia; order Coriobacteriales; family Coriobacteriaceae; genus Collinsella. The sequence continues at coordinate 5,647 of URBA01000033.1, read as the reverse complement.
GAAATCTTGGCCATCTGCATAAGCGAGGTCACGCCCTCTTGCATGCGCGCACCGCCCGAAACGGTAAAGCCGACAACTGGCAATCCCAGCTCGGTCGCACGCTCAAATGCGCGACAGATCTTCTCGCCCACCACGGAGCCCATCGAGCCCATCATAAAGTTGGCGTCCATAAAGAAGAGCGCCGTATCGCAGCCGCAGATTTTGCCCCTGCCGCACACAACGGCATCGCGCTCGCCCGAACGCTCGCTCACGCTCTTAAGCTTGTCGGCATAACCGGGAAACGAGAGGAAGTCCTTCGACGCCAGATTGGCATCCCATTCCTCAAACGTGCCCTCGTCGACCGTCATGCGCATGCGCGCGCGACCGCTCACGCGAAAGTGTTTGCCGCAACGAGGGCAGACCTCCAGGTTGTCGTGCAGGCGTGCCTCATCGATCACACGGCGGCACTCCGGGCACTTGATAAACACGTGGCGCGCGGGAAACTCGGCGCATGACTCGGTTATCGGCCCCTCGAGGACATTGACCGTCTTCGCTTTTCTATTCATCAGCATAGAGATGCCCCATCAGATCGGTGTGATACATGCCCGACAAGAACTCGTCGTTTGCCAGCACGTCGAGCTGAAGCTCGCTGTTCTCGCTCACGCCCTCGATCACGAGCTCGCCCAGGGCCGAGCGCATCTTGCGAATGGCACCGTCACGCGTGGGCGCGCACACGATGAGCTTGCCGAGCATGGAGTCGTAGTACGGCGGAACTTTCGCTCCGGTAAACATGGCGGAATCCCAGCGCACGCGCGGACCACCCGGCACACGCAACGCGGTGACCGTTCCGCATGACGGCAGAAAGTCCGGCGTCTCGGCATTTATGCGGCACTCCATGGCGTGGTTGCGGACCGACATGTCCTCCTGCTCAAAGGGCAGAGGCTGGCCGGCTGCCACGCGCAGCTGCCACTTGACCAGGTCGGTATCGGTCACAAACTCCGTAACCGGATGTTCCACCTGCAAGCGCGTGTTCATTTCCATAAAGTAGAAATTGCCATCGTCCGAATACAGGAACTCGATGGTACCGGCTCCTTCGTAGCCGACAGCACGAGCCAGGTCACGCGCCGCCTTGTGCATACGGGCACGAATATCGTCGTGTCCGTCGAGGCACGGCGCGGGGCTCTCCTCGATCAGCTTTTGGTTGCGACGTTGCACCGAGCACTCGCGCTCGCCGAGCGAAAACACATGGCCCTGCTTATCGGCCATAATCTGCACCTCAACGTGGTGCGCCGGCGCGACGAACTTCTCCATGTAGCACTCGCCGTCGCCAAAAACGGCCTCGCCTTCGGCACGTGCTTCAATAAAGGCCTTTGCCGCGTCTTCCACGCGGTCGACCTTGCGAATACCGCGACCGCCGCCGCCCGCGCGCGCCTTAATAAGCACGGGGCAGCCGATGCGCTCGGCCTCGGCCGTCGCCTCCTCGGGGCTTTTGAGCAAATCGCAGCCCGGCACGATGGGCACGCCCGCAGCAGCGGCCGTTCGGCGTGCGGCGTCCTTGTCGCCCATGCTGTCGATCACCTCGGCCGAAGGACCGACAAACGCCAGACCGTACTTGTCGCAGTCGCGCACGAAGCTTGCCTTCTCGGAAAAGAAACCGTAGCCAGGGTGGATCGCCTTTGCCCCCGACTTCACGGCACAGGTGAGCACGGCATCGTCGTTGAGGTAGCTCTCGGCAAGACGCGGGCCGCCGATGCAATACGCCTCGTCAGCAAGCTGCACGTGTAGCGCGTCCGCATCGGCCGTGGAATAAACGGCGACGGTCTTGATGCCCATATCGCGGCACGCGCGGATAACACGGACCGCGACTTCGCCGCGGTTGGCGATGAGCACTTTGTCGAACATGGAGCCTTCCTTAACTTTCGTGCATGAGTGCAAAAGACATATCTGCGCGGCAGCAAACCTCACCGTTGACGCTCGCAGTACCCGTCGCAAAGCGGAACGGCCCGCGCGCACGCGTGATGGAGCACACTAGATCCACCGTGTCGCCCGGGCGCACCGGACGCTTAAAGCGCACCTTGTCCAGACTCGTGTAGAACGGCGTCGCGCCGCGCGCCTCCTCATCGCCCATCAGCAGCACGCAGCAGTTCTGGGCGAGCATCTCGCACTGGATCACGCCGGGGACGACCGGGTTTCCCGGAAAATGTCCCTGCAAAAAGTACTCGTCGCCCGTAATCGTGATCTTGCCGTGGGCCTCGTCGCCCACTAGCTCGGCTTCGTCGAGCAAAAGCATCGGCTCTCGATGCGGCAACAGCTTCTTGAGCTCTTCTTTGTTCATGGATATCACCTATCCGATCCTCATGAGGCAGCTGCCAAACTCCACGAGGTCGCCGTCGGCCACGCAGATCTCGAGCACCTCGCCATCCGCCTCTGCCGTCACCTCGTTGAGAACCTTCATGGCCTCGATGATGCAGAGCGTCTCGCCGGCCTTGACCTTGGAGCCCACGTGCACAAACGGCTCGTCGCCCGGCGCCGGGGCAGCATAGAAAACGCCGACCATGGGAGCGGTCACCTCGGTGCCCTTGGGCTCCGGCGCGGCGGCAGGCGCCTGCGCGGCGGGCTCCGGTGCGGCAGGCGCGACTGTGGGAGCTGCAACCGGAGCAGCCATGGCGCTCGGCATGGGCATGGGTACGGCAACCGGCTGCGCGGCGCTCGCACGCTCAAGTTCGACCGCGGTGCCATCGGGCTCCTCAACACGTACGCGCGTAAGGCCGCGGTCCTCCATCACATCGGCTATCTCGGCAAGTCTTTTGGAATCCATGCTCTAGCTCCTTGTATATTTGCGCAGCGCGATGGCGGCGTTGTGCCCGCCAAAGCCCAGGTTGGTCGAAAGCGCCCAGGTAAGGTCGGCGCGAACCGCTCGATTGGGCGTGTAATCAAGATCGCAGGCGGGATCGGGCGTGTGGTAGTTAATGGTCGGGGGCACCACGCCCTGCTCGAGCGCCATGGCGCAGGCCATGACCTCGATGGCACCCGTAGCACCGATCATGTGGCCGGTCATCGACTTGGTCGACGAGACGTGCGCGGCGCGTGCCGCGTCCTCGCCGAGCGCTCGCTTAATGCCCGCCGTCTCGGACGAATCATTAAGCTTGGTCGAGGTGCCGTGGGCATTGATGTAGAGGCCCTCGGAAGGCTTGACGTCGCCCTCGGCCACCGCCAGCGATATCGCGCGGGCAATGCCGGCAGCCTCGGGATCGGGGCTCGTGATGTGATAGGCATCATCGGTGTTGCCGTAGCCCACGACCTCGGCATAAATGTGCGCCCCGCGAGCCAGCGCGTGTTCCATGCTCTCGAGTACCAGCACGCAGGCGCCCTCGCCCATCACAAAGCCGTCGCGGTCTGCATCGAACGGGCGGCAAGCCGTCGCAGGATCGGGGTTGGTGGTCAATGCGCGGCAGGACGTAAAGCCTGCAACGGCATCGGGGATAATGGCCGCCTCGGCGCCGCCCGCGAGGATCGCGTCGGCATAGCCGTGCTTGATGGCGCGGAACGCCTCGCCCACGGCATGGGCCGAGGTCGCGCAGGCGGTCACCACGGGCAGGGTCGGGCCCTTTGCCTTGTGGCGGATTGCGATATTGCCCGAAGCCATATTGGGGATCATCATCGCGATCATATAGGGCGATGCGCGGCGGGGCCCACGGTCGGCAATCGTGTGAACGTTGTCGACGAGTGTCTGCATGCCGCCCACGCCCGAACCCACGTAGACGCCCAGGCGCTCGCGATCGATGGCGCCCTCGACATCAAAGCCCGCATCGTGCATGGCCTCGTCCGACGCTGCCAGGGCAAACTGAACGCAGGGGTCCAGGTGCTTGGCGTCACGCTTGCCAAAGTACTCGTTGCCGTCAAAGCCCTTGACTTCGGCCGCCACCTTGACGGTAAACGCATCGGTATCGAAGTGCGTGATCGGGCCGATGCCACAGGTCCCGGCGCACATGGCCGCCCAGGTGGCAAGCGCGGTGTTGCCGAGCGGCGATACGGCACCGATGCCGGTGATTGCAACTCTCTGTTCCATCATGGTCTCCTCATCCAAGCCGTTCTTCGGCCCTGGTTTCTACATCGCCATTCCGCCGTCGACGCGCACGACCTCGCCCGTAATGTAAGCAGCCGCATCGCTCGCTAAAAAGCGCACCACACCGGCCACCTCCTCGGGCTGCGCCATACGCTTAAGGGGAATCTGCTCCTCGGTTGCCGCACGCACCTTATCCGAAAGCTTTGCCGTCATATCGGTCTCGACAAACCCGGGGGCGACCGCGTTCACTCGTACGCCGCGGGGCGCAAGCTCGCGCGCTACCGCCTTTGTCAGGCCGATGACGCCCGCCTTGGAGGCAGCGTAGTTGGCCTGCCCGGCATTGCCCATCAGGCCCACGACCGAGCTCATGTTGACGACGCAACCGCCGCGCTGGCGCATAAAGGTCTTGGTGAGCGCGCGCGTCATATTGAATGTTCCCTTGAGATTGACATCGAGCACGCGGTCGAAGGCATCGTCACCCATACGCATGAGCAGGCCGTCGCGCGTGATGCCGGCGTTGTTGACGAGCGCCCAAATGGAGCCAAAGTCGTTGAGGACCGCTTCCACGCATGCGTTGACGGCGGCGGGGTCGGCCACGTCACATTGATATGCGCGCGCCGTGGCGCCAGCCGCCTCGCAGGCCTCGCACGTCTCGTGCGCCGCATCGACGCTGCCGGCATAAACGACGGCGATATCGTAGCCATCCTCCGCCAGGCCCACGGCACAAGCGCGACCGATGCCGCGCGAGCCGCCCGTGACCAGTGCCACGCGACGTGAGTCGTTGCGCTCGAGCGCGCCGTTGTTCAAGTTGCCCATGTCATTCCTTTCGGGTTACAGCCCTGTGGGCTATGCGAGCTCGTCGGCAATAGCTGCGACCTGCTCGGCCGTTTCGCACGAATACACACGAACGTCGCTCAGCGTACGCTTGACCAAGCCGGACAGCGTTTTGCCGGGACCGACCTCAATAAACGTGTCGATGCCTTGATTCTGCAGAGCATGCAGCGTGTCGACCCAGCGCACGGCATGACTCAACTGGTTGGCCAGCACCTCCGATGCCGCCTGTGGGTCGACCGGATAGGGCGCCGCCGTCATATTTGCCATAACAGGAATGAGCAACGGGGACGGCGCGTGACCGGCCTCGATATATGCAGCAAGGCCACAGGTCGCCTCGGTCATATAGGGGCTATGGAATGCACCCGACACCGCGACCTTCATGGCCCGGCCACCAGCCTCTTTTACCAGGACGTCGAGGGTTTGCAACGCATCGGGCGCTCCGGCCACAACCGTCTGCTGGGGGCTGTTGTAGTTGACCGGCCAGCAGTCCTCGCCGGCCTGTTTTGCCAAGCCCTCGACCTGCGCCGCATCGAGTTTGATGACGGCGCGCATTCCGCCGGGGTGACGCTCAGCCGCCGTGGCCATAAGCGCCGCGCGCTCGCACACAAGCTCAAAGCCCGCTCGCGTATCGAACGCCCCCGCAAAGGTGAGTGCAGCGACCTCGCCCAGCGAGAATCCCGCACAAGCGGCAGGCACCACGCCGCGCTCGCGCAGGGCGACGGCAACAGCCAAGTCGTGCACGAACACGCAAGGCTGCGTGTTCTCGGT
>URBA01000032.1 GCA_900545905.1 uncultured Collinsella sp. | reverse complement strand
TGCAGCGTAGTCTCGTGGGCTCGGAGATGTGTATAAGAGACAGTTATGGCAGATTACCAACCGGTATAGTAGTCGGTAGTTCCGGCGGCGCAGCCGGAGTCATAGACCTTGCAATCACCCTTGGAGCCCGTAAAGGTCGAGCCCTGGGCCATATCGCCCGCGGCAACAACGTAATAGCCGTCGGAATCGCGCCAGAAGCCCTCAGAATCCTGAGTCCATTCGCCCGTGCGATAGTGATAAAGCACATTGCTGCTGTAATAGGTCTCGCGGCGCCCGTTGTAGTTATTGACACCCGCAGAGCGCGTCAGGCCCGATCCGTTCGCGTAGGACGCGGCAGACGCGTAAGGCGGAGTGTAACCGGCGTTGTAGTACGAAGCCTGGGCGGCCTCGGCAGCCTCCGCCTCGGCGGCAGCCTCGAGCGCTTCGCACTTGGCATCCTCAAGCGCAGCGCGCAGCTCATCGAGCTCGGTCGACTTGGCGTCGACCTCCCCCATCGTCAACAGGCTACCCGCGCCGTCGATACAGCCCTGCAGCACAGCGCGCTCGTCATCGGTGGCATAGTCGCCATACATATTCATGATGATCTGAGCGCGCATCTCCAGGGAATCGCGCTTGGCCTCCATCGAGGCGTTCCACTCCTGCATGGAACCATAACCATCGCCACGATAGTCAACGGGCTGCACCAGCGTCGTCTCGGACGGAGTAGATCCAACCGTATCGGACAATGTTGCGGCGTGGGCATCAGTTGCACCGGCGCCCGCCAAAAGTGCCACGGTCAGAGCGGCGGAAAGGGCGGCGGCTTTCGGTTTTCGTGAATCGATCCTCATGTAGCTGGAAACCTCCGTAGTGCGTTTTTGCTGCGTATGAGCTGCGTGTGATTCGATCGCGCTGCATAGTACCCCGAGCAAATCGCGACCTGCGGTTTTACTCAAAAGGCGCACGTCAATTGCGTAAAACTCACATCCTCTCAACAGGAGTTTTCCACAACTCGAATGCATAAAGCGTGTCAAAAACCCTGTTTTTGCACCCGCTCTATGCAAAAAAGGCGCCTGTGCAACCATTGTTCGCACAGGCGCCTTGAGCAGGCATTTTATGCAGTTATACCTATCGAGTCGCAAGGGGTCCTTGCACAAGTCGCCTTACTCGTCCAGCGCGGCGAAGGCCTGCTTCAGATCCCAAATGATATCCTCGGCGTTCTCGGTACCGATGGAAAGACGGATCGTGGAGGGCGTGATGTTCTGCTCGGCGAGCTCCTCGGCAGAGAGCTGGGAGTGCGTGGTGGTAGCCGGGTGCACGACGAGCGACTTGACGTCGGCCACGTTGGCGAGCAGCGAGAAGACCTGCAGATGATCGATGAACTTCCAAGCTGCCTCCTGGCCACCCTTAATCTCAAAGGTAAAGATCGAGGCACCGCCGTTGGGGAAGTACTTCTGATAGAGCTCGTGATCGGGGTGCTCAGACAGGCTCGGGTGGTTCACCTTGGCGACATGGCAATCACCAGCCAGGAACTCAACGACCTTCTTGGTGTTCTCGACATGACGGTCAACGCGCAGCGACAGAGTCTCGGTGCCCTGGAGCAGGACCCAGGCGTTGAACGGGCTGATGCAGGCGCCCTCGTCACGCAGCAGGATGGCGCGGACATAGGTTGCGAAGGCGGCGGGACCGGCAGCCTCGGCAAACGAGACGCCATGGTAGGAGGGGTTGGGCTCGGCGATCTGCGCATACTTGCCGCTCGCCTTCCAATCGAAGTTACCGCCGTCGACGATCACACCGCCCAGCGAGGTGCCGTGGCCGCCGATGAACTTGGTTGCGGAGTGAACGACGATGTTGGCACCATGCTCCAGCGGACGGAACAGATACGGGGTGCCGAAGGTGTTGTCGACGACAACCGGTAAACCGTGCTTCTTGGCGATCTCGGAGATGGCGTCGATATTGGAGATGTCGGAGTTGGGGTTGCCGAGCGTCTCGAGATAGATGACCGTGGTGTTGTCCTTGATGGCCCCCTCGACCTCTTCCAGGTTATGGGCATCGACGAAGGTGGTCTCGACGCCAAACTGGGAGAGCGTATGCTCCAGCAAGTTGTAGGAGCCACCGTAGATAGTCTTCTGGGCAACCACATGGTCACCGGCCTGGGCAAGGGCCTGCAGGGTATAGGTGATGGCAGCAGCACCGGAGGCGACGGCAAGACCTGCCACGCCACCCTCGAGCGCGGCGATACGATCCTCGAAGACGCCCTGGGTGGAGTTGGTCAGACGGCCGTAGATGTTTCCGGCGTCGGCAAGACCAAAGCGGTCGGCGGCGTGCTGGGAGTTGCGGAACACATAGCTCGTGGTCTGGTAGATAGGCACGGCGCGGGAGTCGGATGCGGGATCGGCGCTCTCCTGGCCAACGTGAAGCTGCAGGGTATCGAAACCAAAGGTGTGCTCGGGGTTGTTGATGAACTGGCTCATGATGATCTCCTTGATCGAACAAAAGTAAATAAAAAGAGAGAAGTAAGTCGCTGTCTCCTGATCACGCCGACGGGCGCAAACAGGAGCCCGGCATTCGTCTTGGTAAGCAATTCATATGCAGGCCTCCTTTCGCATCCCGGTTCCGTGGTTGGCTTAATTACCTACCGCCTTTGTGTGTTTTGAATAGTACGAGCATTGTTTCCCTCGGTCAATCACTTAAAAGCGCTAACTTGTTATCGGTTTTGTAGATAGCACTCGAAAGGATGGGCGCCGATGACCCTCCAGCAGCTTCGCTTTTTGATCGCCGTGGCAGAGTCCGGATCGATCAACGCCGCAGCCCAGCGCCTCTATACGGCACAGTCCAATATCTCCAATGCCGTCAAAAGCCTGGAGCAGGAGCTTCATATCGAAATCTTTACGCGCTCTAGCCGCGGCGTTGCACTCACCAACGACGGCACCGAGCTTTTGGGTTATGCACGCCAGGTCGTAGAGCAGGCCGACATGCTCGAAGCCCGCTACGAGGACGGCGGCACACCTCAGGCCCGCCTCGCCATCTCGGCCCAACACTACGCGTTTTCGGTCGAGGCCTTTGTCAACGTCGTCGAGCGCTGCCGCGACAGTAAGTTCGAGTTCATCATGCGCGAAACCACCACCTCGCAGATCATCGACGACGTCCGCGCATTTCGCAGCGATATCGGCATTCTGTATCTGGATGACTTTAACGCCCGCGTTCTGCAGAAGGCCTTCGCCGATGCCCGCGCAAGCTTCCATCCCCTCTTCGACGCGACGGTCCACGTCTTCGTTAGCGAGCGCCACCCGCTAGCACGCCGCCCTCAGCTGTCCCTTGCCGACCTTACACCCTATACGCGCTACAGCTTTGAGCAAGGCACCTCGAACTCCTTCTATTACGCCGAGGAACCTTTTAGCTATATCCCTTGCGACCGCAACATACGAATCTCGGACCGCGGAACACTTACTAACTTACTTATCACGTCGAACGGTTACACCCTGTCGACCGGTGTCCTCTCCAATGAAATGCAATGGGGTATGGCATCGATCCCGTTAGCAGACGCCCCAACGATGCACGTAGGCTATATCATGCACAACGAGCGCAAGCCCTCTTCCCTCTTGCAGCAATACCTCGACGAGCTTAACCGCATCATCCATGCCAACTAACTGTCGGAAGACGGGGCAGAAATCGTAGATAGCTAGCCCCCGGCGGGCATGGCGCTACAATGGTCACCCACACGAAACGTACCCAACGAAAGGAACCATGTGAAGGTCATCATCTATACCGACGGCTCGGCTCGATCTAATCCGGGACGCGGCGGCTACGGCGCCGTGCTCAAATACACCAACCCCGCCGGCAAGACCTTCACCTCCGAGCTTTCACGCGGCTACGCCAAGACCACCAACAACCGCATGGAACTCATGGCGGTCATCGTGGCGCTCGAGGCACTCAACCGCCCCTGCGAGGTCGAGGTCCATTCCGATTCGCAATACGTCGTCAACGCCTTCAACAAACACTGGATCGACGGCTGGAAAAAGCGCGGGTGGAAAACTGCCAACAAGCAGCCCGTTAAGAACCGTGACCTGTGGGAGCGCCTGCTTGCCGCAAAGAGCAAGCATAAGGTGGAGTTCATCTGGGTTAAGGGCCACGCCGGCCACGAGCTCAACGAGCGCTGCGATGAGCTCGCCACCACGGCGGCCGACGGCAGCAACCTCGATATCGACACCGGTTTTAACGAGAGCGACCTGTAACGGCGTTTTCACACGCTTTTGTGTCCTCCCGCGCTACACTCGTCCTGTAGGCCAAACGACGCAAGGGGGACACATGCTGCGCATCGCAACCATCGGCACATCCATGATCACCGACGACTTTATCCAAGTCGTCAACGCCAACGACCAAGCCGCGTTTGTGGGCACGCTCTCGCGCGATGCCGAGCGCGGCGCCGCCTTTACCGCCGAACACGGCGGCGAGCGTAACTTCACCGCACTTGACGAGCTTGCGTCCGCCGTCGACGTCGACGCCGTCTATATCGGCAGCCCTAACGCACTTCACCACGAGCAGGCCCTTGCCTGCATCGCCGGTGGCAAGCATGTCATCGTCGAGAAACCCTTCTGCGCCACCGAAGCGCAGGCGCTGGAAGTCTTCCGCGCTGCCGAAGCAGCAGGTGTCGTGGCCCTCGAGGCCATGCGCCCGCTCCATGACCCCGCTTTCCACGCCGTCGAGGACGCCCTGGGCGAGATTGCGCCCATTCGTCGCGCCTCACTGCGCTTTGGCAAGTATTCTTCGCGCTACAACGAGGTTCTCGCGGGGCGCGCCACCAATATCTTCGACTGCCACATGGCCTCGGGCTCCCTCATGGACATTGGCGTCTACACCGTCGAGCCCATGGTCGAGATTTTCGGCATGCCCTCCGGCCTTACGAGCATGACTACTCTGCTCGACCCCACCACGCGACAGCTCACGCACGGCCCCATCGACGGCTGCGGTTCCATCCTCGCCAGCTATGGCGGAGGCCGCATCTCCGTCGAGCTCGCGCACTCCAAAATTACGAATGACCTGCTGCCCTCGCAGATCGAAGGCGAGCGTGGCACTATCCAGATCGACCATCTGTCCACGCCCCGCAACGTCCGCATCGACTATCGCGGCGATGTCGTACGCGGCTCGGCGACCGAGGCACCGCGCGAACAGGGCGACAACGGCCGCGTGCTCGACCTACCCAAATCGAGCAACACTATGGAATACGAACTCACAGACTTTATCACCGCCATCGGCGGCATCGATAACGTTAAGGAAGAAATTTGGGAGACCCCGGCGGGACGCCACGAGCTTGGCCACTACCGCGATGTCACACTCGTCTCACTGCGCATCATGGATGCCGTGCGCCAGCAGGCCGGCATAACCTTCCCGGCCGACGCAGGCAAGCAGGCATAGCTATGGGCCTCTTCGATACGTTCTTCTCCAGCGTCACCGGCGGCAGTCGAGAGCCTCAAAAACCATCAAACGTCGAGCTCGAGCTGCGCCGCAGGCTTACCGTGCTCGCAAGCGACGAGGCCACTCAAGACACTCCCCTGCGCTATTTCCTGCGCTGGGCGGGGCAAGTCCAAGGCGTTGGTTTTCGCTTTACCAACACCAACCTCGCACAGGCACGCGCACTCACCGGCTGGGTGCGTAACATGGAAGACGGCTCAGTCGAGATGGAGATACAGGGAGCTCCGGCAAACATCCTATCTCATCTCGAGGCGCTTCATGCCTCCTACGAGCGCATGGGAACGCGTTTTCGCCTCGTAGACGCCCAGGCCCGAGCCCTACTTGCCAATGAAGACGGTTTCAGTCCTCATTATTAGTATTGTGTGCTAAATACGGTATCATTTACCTACGACCGTTAATAGAAAAGAGGCGAGGCGCATGGCGGTGCAAAGAAGGAATACCAAGCAGCGAAAGCTGGTTCTTGACGCCGTGCGCCAAAGCTATAACCATCCCACCGCCGACGAAATCTACAACGCCGTGCGCGAACAGGATGACAAGATCAGCCGCGGCACGGTCTACCGCAACCTCAATCTCTTGGCAGATGCCGGCGAGATTCTCTCCATCAAGACGCCGGGCGGCAGCCGCTTCGATCGCACGATCGAGCCGCATGCGCATATCATCTGCACCTCGTGCAGCCGCGTCATCGACGTACCGCTCCCCTTCGATGCCCAGCTCGACGCCAAGGCGTCCGAGCAAATCGGCTGGCACGTCACGTCGCACTACACCATCTTCGAGGGTCTCTGCCCCGACTGCCGGTAGATGTTCGGGACATGCCTTAAAATCCACCTTTCCGCGCTTTGCAGCAAAAAATAGATTTCTAGGCATGTCCCAAATGTCTACTCAGCAAGTAGACGACGCAGCTCTTCTTCGACCGTGTGCACGTAACGGACGCGGTCGTTGATGTCACGCATAGAGGGATTGCAGCTCTCCATTAGATAAGGATGGCCCACTACGTTGAGCATGTCGCGGTCGTTTTCGTTATCGCCAAACGCCATCATCTCATCGGGCGAAATACCCAGGGCACGACCGTAATCGGCAAGCGCGGAACCCTTACCCGAATCAAAGCCGATAAAGTCCGTCCATTCGGTTCCCGACGTCATCACGTCAACACGGTCGCTAAAGAGGCGCTCGAAATACTCCAGGGCCGCCGGCTGATCCACCTCGGGCGTCTGGAAGGCAATCTTAATGACGTCCTCGTCGATGTCCTCGGGGCGGTCGACCACCGCCACATCGCAGTGGACCTCATAGCGCAAATGATCGACGAATGCATCGTTGCCGCTCATGGTGTAGAGGTGTCCCTCACACGAAAGGGTCACGTCGGCATGGGGATACGCAACCACGGCATTCGCGATATCCATAGCAAGGCTACGCTCCATGGAACGCTTGACAACGGCACGCCCCCCGCTCATCACCAGGGCTCCGTTTTCGCATACATAGGCGAGCTCATCGGCCACCGGGGCAAACAGGTAGCGCAAGCTCGCATATTGACGGCCGCTCGCCGGCATAAACACGATACCGCGACGATGCAGTTCATCGATGAGCTCAAAGGCCTCGGAACGCGGCTCGCGCTCCCCCGGATGCAGCAACGTGCCGTCCAAATCGCATGCAATCAGCTTGATTCCTTCAAGACCCATATGCTTTCCCCCACAGCATCTCATCAACAGAAAGACGGACTTTGAATAGTTGCCTCTCAAAGTCCGTCTTACTTATACGCACGTTAACCGCGCGCCTTCTTTACGATCGTAAAGTCTGGAGCCATACTCACAACGGCATCCGCCGCACTCGACGCAAAGCGCCGGTCCGAATCGAGTTCACGGGTAACCGTCGAGAGCCGAACGCCCTCGACGCCCCGGAGCATGCGGCCCAAAACAGGCTGCACCGGCGTATACATGCGCACGGTATGCTCGTCCGAATCGCCTCGAAAAAGCGGCGCATGCATATTGCCGATCTCCCAGCACGCATGCGCGAGCGCAATCGGGTCCATGCGGTCAACTTCGACCAAATAAACCTCGGCGCTGCGCAGGCGCACGACAACCGCCACGGGCACCACGCCCGAACGGTCGACGGCGAGCACGTCGCCGTCGACAAGACGACCGCCGTCGGCAGTATCCAGCCGAACATCGACCGTGCGCCCCAGCTCCGTCACGCCCACAAACGCGCATACATCAGCCTGGTCCCAATCGAGCAGTAGCTCATCGACCTCAAAGACACCGCCCAGCTCCCGGCGAAGCAAAAGCTCATAGGACGGGTCGTTGAGATTTCCGAGGCACGCTGTCGAAACCAGATTCGTAGGCATAGCCTAGTCCTCGACCTCGACGAGCTCGATATCAAAGTTGAGGTCCTTACCGGCCAGCTCGTGGTTGGCGTCGAGCGTCACGGCCTCGGGCGTCACGTCAATGACGACGGCGGGGACAGGCATGCCGCTCGGCGTGGACAGGAAGAGCTTCATGCCCTTCTCGATCTGCTCGATGTTGGGAACCTGTTCGGCCGGGAAGGTAATAACCATCTCGGGATTGTGCTCGCCGTAGGCATCGGCAGCAGGAATGTGCACGGTCTTCTTCTCGCCCACCTGCATGTCGACAACGGCGGCGTCGAAGCCCTTGATCATCTGACCGGCGCCGCAGGTGAACTCCAGCGGCTCGCCGCGATCGTAGGAGCTATCGAACTGCGTGCCGTCGTCGAGCGTGCCGCGATAATGGGTCTTGACCTTCTTGCCCTGGTTGGACATGGTAACCTCCGTGATAAGGGCGGCGCACAACGCGGGCCGCCGTGAACATATGGCGCTAACTATACCCTAGTCATACAATTCAATGACAGTTTGCAAAGAAACGCTGCAACCGGAGGAACCATGGCATATCCCGTATTTGACCTACACTGCGACACCGCCGACCGAATCGGCTGGGCCACGCTCGATCTCGACCTGCGCTTTACCGCCGGCACCGACGGTTATTTCCCCGGCGACGAAACGCATCCGCAAGATTTCGACCTCATCGAGGGCAACGCCTGCGCCATCTCGCTCGCAAAGATCGGCAACACGCCGTGGGCACAGTGCTTCGCCACGTTTGTCCCCGACGAGATTCCCACCGCCCACGCCGCGCGCTTCCAGGCGCAAATCATGGCGCATATGAGCGGCCAGGCAATGCTCAACCACGACCGCATGGTCAACGTACGCAGCGCGGCAGACATTCGCCCCGCGCTCAAGGACGGCAAGGTCGCTTGCATCCACACCATCGAAAACGCCACGTTCTTTGCCGAGGACCCCGCGCTGATCGAGGTGCTCAAGAGCTTGGGCGTGCTTATGTCGTCGCTCAGCTGGAATGCGCAGGGGCCGCTCGCGAGCGGACACGATACCCACGCCGGCCTCACCGCCGCCGGCATCGAGGCACTTACGCAGATGGAGCACGCCGGCATGGTGCTTGACGTCTCCCACCTCAACGATGAGTGCTTTGACGAGGTTGTCACCCACGCCACGCGCCCCTTCGTCGCCAGCCACTCCAACTCCCGTGCGGTTTGCAGCGTCAAACGCAACCTTACCGACGACCAGTTCCGCACCATTCGCGACATGGGTGGCATCGTCGGCCTCAACTACTGCAGCGAGTTCCTATCCAACGACGTAACCGACAAGACCGCCGCAGACGTCACCTTCGACCAGCTGGCGGCACATATCGAGCACTGGCTCGACCTGGGCGGCGAGGACGTCATCGCGCTCGGCGGCGACTGGGACGGCGCCACGGTGCCTGCTTTCCTCTCCGATGCCAGCAAGATACCCGAGTTCCAGAACATGCTTTCCAAGCATTTTGGCAAGACCGTGATGCAGAAGCTCTGCAGCGACAACGCGCTTGCCTTCTTTGAGCGTTATTAATTTCACATCCCTTGAGCGGGCCGGCATGCCGAACGATCGACATGCCGGCCCGTCCCCAATCTGAAGGACCGCTTTTGACGCAGCAATTTACGATTTCTGTATCCCGGCCGGATGGGACGCCCATCTCCGTCGTCGTTACCAAAAAGCGCGTCAAAAACTTCAACCTACGCGTCACATCGAGCGGTGAGGTCCACGCCAGTGCACCGCTCGGCGCCAGCCGCGAGCGTATCGAAGCGTTTGTGAAGCGCAACAGCGCCTGGATTATCAGCCGACTTGCCCAGCGCGAGCAACGTCAGGCGACGGCGCGAGAGCCGCTCAGTCCCTCGTCCATCATTGCGCTTTGGGGCAAACCCATCACCGTTCAGGATGCACTCGACCACAACTTTGAGCCACCCGCACCGCGGCCCAAGCAGGCTACCTTCGCAAGTTTTATGGGTGCCGACGAGCCAAGTGGGCGCGCGCAGGCAAAGCAGCGCACAGCCCTCGACGGCCTAACACCCAAAGATCTCCAGACACGCATCGACCAACTCTATGCATCCGAGGTCACCGCAGCGCTACGCGATATGGTGCGCGCATACGAAATCGCAATGGGCGTCACCGTGGCCCGCATTTCCGTACGCAGCATGAAAACGCGTTGGGGCTCATGCACACCTAAATCCGGCGCTATTCGCATCGCGCGCGAGCTCGCCGCCTACCCCGTCGAATGCCTCGACATGGTTGTCGCCCACGAGCTCGTCCACCTGCTCGAGCCGAGCCACAATCATCGGGTCCACGCGCTGCTCGACACGTCTGTCTCTTATACACATCTCCGACCCCACGAG
>URBA01000031.1 GCA_900545905.1 uncultured Collinsella sp. | reverse complement strand
GACCAGGATGGGACGGATGTCCTCGACATTGCCGTCCTCGGTCAGGAACTCGCCCTGCTTGGCGACGGCCATCGCGGTGCCCATGGTGTCGAAGAAGTCACTCATGAGCAGCGAGAAGGCCACGACGAGCAGCATCGGGTCGGTCAGAACCTTCACGATGGCCATGTTGCCATCGGCGGTGCTGGCAAACGGGGCGCCAAAGGTCGAGAAGTCGAGCGGTGCGATGAGGCCCTCGGGCGCATGAGTGACGCCCAGCGGGATACCGGCGATAACGGCGACGATGATGCCGATGAGCAGCGAGCCCGGCACGTTGCGGGAAGCCAGGGCGACCGTCACGACGATGGAGATGATGCCGACGATAAAGGTGGGGGAGGTGATGTCGCCCAGGCCGACAAGCGTACCGGCGCCAGCGGTGATGATGCCGGCGTCGCACAGGCCGATCATGGCGATAAACAGGCCCAGACCCACCGAGATGGCGTGGCGCAGGACCACGGGGATGGCGTCCATGATGGCCTCGCGCAGGCCGCACAGGACGAGCAGCAAGATGACGATGCCCTCGAGGAAGATAACGCTCATGGCCACGTGCCAGTCGCCGCCGCACATGGTGGTGGCGATGCCCGCGATCATGGCGTTGATGCCCAGGCCCGACGCGCAGGCGAGCGGGCGGTTTGCGAAGATGCCCATGCAGATGGTCATGATGCCGGCGCCCAGGCAGGTGGCGCAGGCGAGCGCTCCCGCATCGATGCCAGCGCCCGAGAGCACCGCGGGGTTGACGGCGATGATGTAGGCCATCGCCAGGAATGTTGTCAGTCCAGCGCGAAGTTCGGTCCCGATTGTGGACTTGCGCTCACTGACGTGAAATAGTTCGTCCATGCATACCCTTTCCTTGTTCGGCCCCGAGTTTAGGCCGATTGACACGAACTCACCCACTATATCGCCTTTGTGAAGTTGGTGTTCCTCACATGTTGATGTTCGGCGGTTTGTAACGGACGGGCGGTATCTTTCGCATGAAATTGTGTAGGTACCGTATACTTAAGCGGTTACAACGACCCCTATGGAGGAACGTATGATTAAAGAGCTCTGCCACGACGAGGCTATTCTGTCCCAGCGTTGCGAGGTTGCGACCGTCGAGGACGAGTCGGTGGCACAGGACCTGATCGATACCATCAAGTCGCTCGACGATGCCGGCTGCCTTGCCGCTAACCAGATTGGCGTTACCAAGAAGGTCTGCGTCTACCTGGACGACGCCGGCGAGCCCCACGTGCTCTACAACCCCCGTCTGGTGTTTGGCCTGGGTGCCAGCAAGATGGAGGAGAGCTGCCTGACGCACGAGGAGGTCACCAAGTCCACGCGCTACATCAAGTGCAAGGTTGCCTTTGACCAGATCGTCGACGGCAAGATGAAGGAGTGCCGCCGCGACTACGCGGGCTTTGAGGCACAGATGATCCAGCATATGATCGATCACTGCCAAGGTAAACTTGTCTAGGGTGACTACGGCACCGCACTTCGTCGTTTTTGTCCCGGGCGTGACATTGTTGTCATGTCCGGGCTTTTGTGTTTAGCGCCTTTTTGTTTGGTGACAATAACCTTAGCAAGAACGTAAAGCTAGGAGGCGCTATGTGTACGAGCATTCGATTTACCGATAATTCTGGCCACATGTATCTGGGCCGCAACCTCGACTGGAGCTTTGACTACGGCCAACAGGTTCGCGTGATGCCGCGCGGGTTTCACATTCCGTATTCGTTTATCGACGACGCGACAGCGGCACACGCGGTGATCGGTATGTGCATCGATTACAAGAACTACCCTATGTTCTTCGATTGCGGCAACGATGCAGGCCTTGCCGTGGCGGGTCTCAATTTCCCGGGTTATGCCGAGTATGCCGAGGACCCTGTCGACGGCAAGACCAATATCGCGGCCTATGAGTTTCCCCTGTGGGTGGCAGCGACGTTCTCGACGGTCGATGAGGTCGAGGCCGCGCTGCGCGACACAGTGATTGTCGCCAAATCTGCCGGAGAGGGGCTGGGCGTGTCGCTGCTCCATTGGATTATCGGCGACAGCCAGCGTAGCATCGTGGTCGAGATGATGGCTGACGGCCTGCATGTATACGGCGATCCGGTCGACACCCTCGCCAATCAGCCCACCTTCCCGTGGCACATGGAAAACCTGCGCACCTATATCACCGCCACAAGCGATTTTCCGCAGACGGCGACATGGCGTGGCGCCGAGCTTAAGCCCTATGGAGCCGGTGCCGGCATGCGCGGCATTCCGGGCGATTGCTATTCGCCGAGCCGTTTTGTAAAGGCGGCGTACCTCAATGCCAATTACCCGCAAAAGGAGAGCGAGACCGAAAACGTCGTTCGCATGTTCCGCTCGCTCGAGGGCGTGGTGATGATCGAGGGAGCGTCCAGGATGGGCGATGGCAAGTTCGAGAAGACTATCTATACCGGATGCTTTAGCGCGCGCACGGGCAATTATTACTACGCGATGTATGGGGATCCGTCGATTCGCTACGTGAGCCTGATGGATGCCGAGGGCGCGAGCTCCGATAGGCTCGTGGTTCCCGAGCCACGCCGTTCGTAGCCGCTAGCTTTACTGCAATGCAAAGCGGCCCTGCGTCTCTCGTGAGGTGCAGGGCCGCTGTCGTTGATTTGTGACGTCACTAGAAGTTGACGTCGTTGAGTTGTTCGCTCTCGAGGCCGTCGAGCTGTTGCTGTTCGGGCGTATCGGCGACGCTCTCGAGCAGCTCGGTGGGATCGACGTTCATGCTCTTGCCGGCCTCGTTGCCGTTGACCAAGTCGTCCGAGAAGATGTCGACCTCCATTTCCTCGGCCTCTTCGATCTGAACCTCGAGCGGCACCTGGGTGCGCACAAGTTTGACGGCCGGGCGCATGCGGGCAAAGAGCGGTACGTACTCAATGATGATGGCCGAGTTCTCGAGACCGTACCAGCGTGCCGGGCTTCCGCAGGCGCGGCGGACGGCGTACTTGATGGCCATCACGCGGTGGTCGTTGCGGTTGATGTCCGTTTCGGGGGCAAGCATCTTGCGCAGCATGCAAAAGCGGAAGTCGCCCACGTTGCCGCGTGTCTCGTAGATAGAGTAGGTGTGATGCTGCGGCGGCAACTCACCCGATGCCATCAGGTCGCCAACGATCTGGCGTAGGTAGGCGTTGACGCGCTGATTGACCTTAAAGCCCAGGTCCAAGCGCACGCGGAATAGGAAGTCTGTGCCAAAGGTCTCGACGGAATACTCGTGCGTATAGGGCTCGTCGGTAACGTGCACGTTGATGAACCAGTATGCCTTGGCGCGCTTGGGATGCTTATCCAAGATGGAATAGAGCACATCGCGGTCGAGCGTGAGCGGGTCGGGGCTGTTGGTGAGGAACACCAGGTTGTCGGCAAGCACGGGATAGGTCTCGTCGTTGCGCAGGCGGTTGAGCTGATCGATGTACTTGGAGACGGGCAGCAGGATCGTCTGCGTGCGCTCGATGGCGGTGCCGCGGCGCCACACGTACATAAGGCCAAACAGCAGCGAGGCCAAGAAGATCATCACATAGCCGCCGTCAAAGAACATGGTGAGGCACGAGGCGAAGAAGCACAGCTCAATGGCACCGAAGAGCAGGGCGAAGACGCAGGCGCCCAGCTTGTGCTTGAGGATGCCGGCGATATAGCTCGTCAAAAGCGTCGTGGTCATGAGCATGGTCACGGTGATGGCGAGGCCGTAGGCGCTCTCCATGCGCTCGGAGTTCTGGAACAGCAGCACGATGAAGATGCAGCCGACCCACATGATGTTGTTGACGAGCGGAATATAGAGCTGGCCCTTGGTGTCGCTGGGGTAGTGGATGCGCAGGTGCGGCATGAGATTGAGACGGGTTGCCTCGGATACCAGCGAGAACGAGCCGGTGATGAGCGCCTGCGAGGCGATGATGGCCGCTACGGCCGAAAGCACGATGGCAAAGGGGCGTAGGGGCTCGGGGAGCATCATATAGAACGGGTTGACGATATCCATCGCGAGCATCTGGGGGTTGGAGTTATTGGCGAGTAGCCAAGCTCCCTGACCCAGATAGTTGAGGATAAGGGCCGCCTTAACAAATGGCCAGGATGCATAGATGTTTGCCTTGCCCACGTGGCCCATGTCCGAGTAGAGTGCCTCGGCACCGGTTGTCGACAGGAAGACAAAGCCGAGCACCATAATGCCCGAATGGTTGATGGGCGAGAACAGGAACATAATGCCGCGGATGGGGTTGAGCGCGCGCAAGATGGACAGGTTGCCGAGCATGTTGAACAGACCGGCGCCTGCCAGGAACAGGAACCACAGCGTCATGAGCGGGCCGAAGAGCTTGCCGATTGACGAGGTGCCGGCGCGCTGCATGGCAAATAGGCCGCAGATAATGATGATGGTAATAATGATGACGTTGGTTTGCCCGTCACCCAAAAGCGCGTGACCCCACTCGATGGTGCGCAGGCCCTCAATGGCCGTGGTGACCGTGACCGCGGGGGTGAGGATGCCGTCGGCGAGCAGCGCCGCGCCGCCGATCATGGCGGGAAGGATCAGCCACGGTGCCACCTTGCGCACGAGACTGAACAGGGCGAAGATGCCGCCTTCGTTGTGGTTATCGGCCTTCATGGCGATTACCACGTATTTGACCGTGGTCACGAGCGTCATGGTCCAGATGACAAGCGAAAGCGCTCCCAAGATCATGTCTTCGCTGACGGTACCGATGCCGCCGTTGTTGGCGACGATTGATTTCATGGTGTACATGGGGCTCGTGCCGATGTCGCCATAGACGACGCCGAGCGTTACGAGCAGCATGCCAGCGGAGAGGGGGATGGCTCCGTGCCCGCCTTGACCACGCTGGTCTTGGGGGCTTGCCTCCAGTTTGTTGTGTGCCACGTGGACTCCCTTTGACATCCGGTTATCTGTCTAGGACAGATAATCTTTATGCCGTCTTTATACATACAAGAGCAGTTTGGCACATCGGGTTATTTTAGACAATAATCCTCAGCTGGGGATTATTTATCTACGCAGGTAGCATTTCAAAGCAGGGGCTTTTAAGCACGTGCTATCTGGGCGATGCCAGCCTTGGCGTTTGCGCGTTTGCCGGCGAGTTCGCAAAAAATCGCGCCGCCGATGATAAGCGCGGCGCCCAGCAGGCGGACCGGTGTTATGGCTTCACCCAAAAGGGCGGCCGAGAACACGACCGCCGAAAGCGGCTCGAGGTAGCCGACGACGGCGACGGTCTGGACGGGCAGCTTGGCGACGGCGCTAAAGTAGAGCAGGCAACCAATGCCGGTGTTGACGACGCCGAGCATAGCGACGGCGTGCCAATCAATACTGGCGGCGACGCCGGCGGACAGGAACGAGGGAGCGCCCTGCGTGATGAGCGTGAGGGCCAGTGCGGTCACAAAGGCGGCGCTCACTTGGAGTGCGGAGTTCTCGAGGCCCTCGATGTGAGGCGCACCCTTGCTGGCGATGACCATCAATGCATAGCAGAAGGCCGAGGCGATTCCACAGACGATGCCCGCAATGGGCATATTGCCGCCTAGACCTTGCGCTGCAATGAGAAAAGCACCGCAGGCGACGGCGATAAAGCCGGCGATTTTGCTGCCGGTCAGCTTTTCGCCAAAAATGAGCGGGGAGAGGGCCATAACGATGATGGGGCCACAGTAATACAACAGCGAGGAGATACCAACGCCGATCGTCTGATAGGCGCGGAACAGGAAAATCCAGCTGGCGCCCAGCGCGGCGCCCGAGACGATGAGCGCTGCGGCCTCGCGGGGGCGAGACGGAGCCTGCAGGTTATGGCGCTTGGTTATGAAGAGGATGGCGGCAAGGGTGAGAGCGCCCAAAAACGTGCGCAACAGTACGATATCGGAGCTCGGCAGCGCGATGGCAGCGGCGATGATGCCGTTGGAGCCAAACAATAGCAATGCTGCTAAGTACGTAAACAATCCGTTGTTCATGTGCTGACATCCCCTCTATATCCGAGCATGTTCACTATGGGTGAACTGGCTTTAGAAGAAAAGCGAATATAATGCATGGCTGACATGACAAAATCTCATGCAAAGGTGGAGGGGTGCCGTGGAAACGAATATTCAAAAGATGCAGGTGCTGCTCGAGACAGTGCGCGCCGGAAGCTTTACGCGCGCCGCCGAGCGCCTGAGCTATTCGCAATCGGGCGTGAGCCGTATGGTGGCCGATCTTGAGGCCGACTGGGGTTTTAAGGTGCTCGACCGCAGTCGCGAGGGCGTGGTGCTTTCTGCCGACGGGCGGCAGGTCATGCCGGCTGTCGAGGCGCTCTGCGAGGAATTCACTCGCTTGCAGCGACGGGTGGATGAGATGCGTGGACTCATGCGCGGCAAAATCTGCATCGGTACGTTTTCGAGTGTGGCGACCCACGTGCTGCCGCCGGTGATTGCTCGTTTTCGTGCCGATTATCCAGACATTGATTACGAGCTGCTGATGGGCGACTATTCAGAGATTGAACAATGGGTGGCAGAGGGCCGCTGCGATCTGGGCTTTATCCCGCATGAGCCCCGAGAAAATGGCATGACGTCGCGGTCTTTGGTGCGCGACGAGTTGATGGCGGTAGTGCCGGCAGACTCTTTGCTTGCCACTGAAGAGGTCGTCTCTCTTGCCGATTTGGCCAACGAGCAGTTTATTCTGCTGGAACGCGGCACCGATGATGAGATTACGCCGCTGTTTCGTCGGGCGGGGCTGACGGTGCGCTCCAAGCTGTCGACCTGGGATGACTATGCGATTATGGCTATGGTGGAGGATGGCCTGGGCGTGAGCGTTCTTCCTGCGCTCATCTTGCGCCGCTGTCAGTTCGATGTTGCCGTGCGTCCGCTCGAGGGGCATCCCCATCGGCAGATCAATGCGATATATCGCACGGCCGACGTTTCGCTTGCCGCCGCTCGATTCCTTGAATACCTCTAAACGCGTGCACGTCATTGTCCGCTTTGGGCAAATCTCGAAGTTCGGTACGTTTTCTTATGAAATTGAACTTTCGAATGAGGTACGGCGCTATACTGCTTGCTAAATTGAACCTTGGTTCAATTCGTGTTCTATAAATTGAACTTTGCCAGCAAGGAGGTTCTAGTGGCCCAAGAGACGTTTAGCGATCGCCTGCGACAGACTATGTCCGATCGCGACGTTCGCCAGTCGGACGTAATCCGCGCATCGGAGATGCTCGGCAAAAAACTCGGCAAGAGTCAGATGAGCCAATATGTGAGCGGCAAGACGATTCCGCGGCGCGACGTGGCAGAGCTGCTCGCCCGCATCTTGGAGGTCGATGTTACCTGGCTGCTCGCCGGTGACGCCGATCAGGGCGAGGCATCATCGTCCCGCAACGTTTCCAAGCCCGAACCCCATCCCTCAGCTCAAATTCCAAGGAGCACCACCATGCGTACTTTTTCCAAATCCACCAAACTCGAGAACGTTCTGTATGACGTGCGCGGCCCCGTCGTCGACGAGGCTGCCCGTATGGAGGACGAAGGCGAGCGCATCCTCAAGCTCAATATCGGCAACCCGGCGCCCTTCGGTTTCCGCACGCCCGACGAGGTTATCAAGGACATGCGCCAGCAGCTGCCCGACTGCGAAGGCTATTCCAACTCGCGCGGCCTGTTCTCCGCGCGCAAGGCGATCATGCAGTATTCGCAGATCAAGGGCCTGCCCAACGTTCAGATGGAGCATATCTACACGGGCAACGGCGTGTCCGAGCTCATTCAGCTTTCGATGAACGCGCTGCTCGACAATGGCGACGAGATTCTGATCCCCAGCCCCGACTATCCGCTCTGGACGGCGTGCGCAACCCTTGCCGGCGGTCATCCTGTGCACTATCTGTGCGATGAGCAGGCGGATTGGTATCCCGACCTGGAGGATATGGAGTCCAAGATCACGAGCGCGACCAAAGCCCTCGTCATCATCAACCCCAACAACCCCACGGGTTCCGTCTATCCGCGCGAGGTGCTCGAGGGCATCGTCGAGGTTGCACGCAGACATCAGCTGATGATCTTTGCCGATGAGATCTACGACCGCCTTTGCATGGACGGCTACGAGCACGTCTCGATTGCCTCGCTCGCCCCCGACCTGCCCTGCGTTACCTTTAGTGGCCTTTCCAAGTCGCACATGATTGCGGGCTATCGTATTGGCTGGATGGTGCTCTCGGGCAACCAGCGCTGCATGAGCGACTTCATCATGGGCATCAACATGCTCTCCAACATGCGCCTGTGCTCCAACGTGCCGGCTCAGTCGATCGTTCAGACGGCACTCGGTGGTCATCAGTCCGTTAACGACTACATCCGTCCCGGCGGCCGTGTCTACGAGCAGCGCAACTTTGTGTATGAGGCACTCAGCAAGATTGACGGCATCTCGGTGGTTAAGCCGCGTGCGGCGTTCTACATCTTCCCCAAGATGGATGTTAAGAAGTTCAATATCACCGATGACGAGCAGTTTGCCCTCGACCTGCTGCACGAGAAGAAGATTCTGATCACGCGCGGCGGCGGCTTTAACTGGGCCGAGCCCGATCACTTCCGCATCGTGTACCTGCCGCGCATGGAAGTGCTCAAAGAGTCGCTCGAAGACCTCGCCGACTTCTTCGATCATTACCGCCAGGCGTAACGGCAAAGGTAGCCTGTAATGAAACGGTCGGCCCGCAACGGATGCGGGCCGACCGTTTTCTGTCTAAGCCCGTGCTGTTAGCGCTTGTCTCGTTGAGCGGGCGAGGTTCGCGTGTGAGCGGTAAGTTCTATTCCAAAATGGAATACAGTGGGCTTAAGCTGGAATTGATGTCCGGGTACCTGCTTTTCTAGAATGTTTTCAACAAGATGAAAGGCGGTTCCAACCAATGATTATCGATGCAAATTCCTACTGGTTCGACGAGCACATCTTTCATGACGAGACGCTCTGCGAACAGTTTTTGGCCGAGGTACCCCGCGCCTATGACACCGAAGGCTATCTGACCATGAATTCCGCCGGCAAACGACAGATCGTGATCGAGATGCCCGCCGGTTCTCCGGGTCTTAACTACATTGAGGGCGACTACACCCTCGAGAAGCGCTTGGCCGATATGGATGAGGCGGGGGTCGACAAGGCGATCCTCAAGCTCCCCGGCTGCCACGAGTGGATGTCGCTCGAGATGTGCCGGCGTTTCAACGACGGTATGGCTGCTGACGCGAAGGCGTCAAATGGCCGTCTGATTCCGCTTGTCGCCGTGCCGCCCTTTGGCACCAAAGCGAATTTGGAGGAGCTCGACCGCAGGCTCGACGATGGTTTTGCGGGCGTGCAGCTCTGCGCTCACTACGGCAAGCGCTATCTCGACGACCAGGTCTTCTCGAGCTTTTTCGAGCACCTGAACGAACGCCATGTCACCGTTTACGTGCACCATGTTCCCGTGCCGGTCGAGAACGAGTCGCTTCTCGCGTACGACAACCTTCGCCGCTCTTATGGCCGCTGCGTCGACCAAACTACGGCGATCGGCCGAGAGATCTTTGGTGATTTCTTTGAGCGCTATCCCAATATCAAGATGGTCCACTCCATGCTCGGCGGCGCATACTTTGCGTTCAAGGAGATGCTGCTGCCTCATGGTCCCAAGCGCTCTGATGCTTCTGGCCGTTTTCAGGTCGATACCGAGACCGTTTCCAGGCACCTCGAGAACAACATCTATTTCGACATGTCCCATGCCCAGCCTTGGGGCAAGACACTCCTCGCCTGCGCGGTTGACGTGCTGGGTGCAGACCATATTGTTTTTGGCACGAGCTATCCCGTCAAACGCGAGTGGCTCACCGAGGGTGTCGCCTGCGTTCGCGCTGCAAATCTGAGCGATACAGACAGCGACCTTGTGCTTGGCGGTACGGCGCAGCAACTGTACGGTGTCGAGTGAGCGGCAATCAGAGGGGAGTATCTGCCATGGGCGAAGGAGAGATGAGGGCTGGGGCCGCTCGTGTGGCCATCGATCTTGGGGACGTGTTGCCGTTCGACGGTTTCGACGAACTCCGTCATGAGGTCTTCGCCCGTGCCCTTATCATCGAGGGGACGGGGCGACGCGCCTGCGTCCTTTCGCTTGAGGTCACCTCGATCGCTCCGGCTCTACTCGCCGATCTGCGTGAGGTTGTTGAGGATGCCGCCAATTGCAGCGGTGCTTATTCTTGGGTGGTTCCTACCCACACCTGTCTCTTATACACATCTCCGAGCCCACGAGACTACGCTGCATCTCG
>URBA01000030.1 GCA_900545905.1 uncultured Collinsella sp. | reverse complement strand
ACCGTCCGCACCGCGCGTGCGCCTACGGACCTTAAACCGAACCTCATACGAGTCAAGAAACGCGATGACGAACGAGCCCACCGCCGCGAGGGCGGCGAGCACGTTAAGGAATTTCAGCAATTGGGGACCTCCGATCGAGTCGTCGGCCGCCCGCGCACGGGATGCGTCGCAAGGCCATTTTACTGCGAGTGTATGCACCCACAGCTGGTAAACGCAATAATTGCAAACATCTGTTCGATATTCATATGCTTGATCCATCGGGCAATGGAGCCTGCCTGTGTTGTCCAAAAAGAACGGGGCAAACTCCAGTGCGGAGTCTGCCCCGAAAATAGAATGGCAAAGCAAGAACGTCGATGGACGAGAAAAGTGTCCGCAAGTCTCATGGCCATCACATCCCACCTGCCAAAGGGATGGGTGAGCGAGCGTTACTCCTGCTCGGACTCCTCAGCCTGCTTACGGCTGCGGATGAGGTGCGCCACGCCGATGCACAGCACCGCGCCACCAGCGATCCAAGTGAAGGTCACACCGTTGAGACCGGTGAGCGGGAGGCCGGAGCCCTTCTGGTCGACAATGGTGAAGCTGAGCTTACCGACCTCAGCCTTTGCAGAGCCAGTCTGAACAACATCTTGACCTGCCACGATGGCACTCGTAGTGTCAGGCGTTACATCCGTACCGGCCTGATTGAGCGTGCGGCTGATAGTAAAGGTAACACCACTTGCTGCGGAGTTGTTGTACCCAGGAGCAGGCTCAACCTCCTTGAGGACATAGGTGCCCTCATCAAGACCAACAACGTTAATCTTGCCGTTGTTATCCGTGGTAAGCTCTACCACTTCGCCCTCGTTATGTTTTACGCCCTTAGCGTCGATGTACTTGTTTTCGGTGGTATCGCCATTCTTCTCCTGCAGAGTGAATTTAACCCCCGACAGAGTCGGGTTTTTGCCATCCACAGTGTCACTGCCGACCTTGGTGACGTCGATACCGTAGGTATAGTCGTAGGCGGGGTGAATAACCGTTGTGCCCTCACCGTCACCGTGCGGGTTATTCGAGTAGGTAAGCTTAACCTCATTCTTCTGCGCCTTGCCGACGAGTCCCTCGAAATCAGCCTTAATGGCATCTTTAGTGTCGAAGATCTTGGTGGAGTCGAGCTTGGCCTGGTATTCAACGGTCACCTTAGAGTTGCCATTCAGGGCGATAGGGGCGTTGCTCTCGTTCGCGCACGCCTTAAGATCAGTGAAACTAACTGTGAGCACGTTGTTGTTGTAGTCTACCTTGTAGCAAGAGGAGCTGACCTTTATATTGTCAATTTTGACCGTGACGTCTGGCGTCGTGCTACCATCCTTAAACTTCGGCGTCATGGATTTGGGAAGCTCATCCGCGAAGGCGTACTTGTAGGTACTGTAAGTGTCGATGTTACCCGCAACGGTACCGGTAAGCTGATAATCGATAAACTGATCCATTCGGGAGTCCGCAGCCATGTTGGGATTCGTGAACACATTATCGCCAAAAGAGCCGTCTTCTTTGTCATCCTTGACGGCCTTGGTTACAGTGGGGACCTGCTTCTTGGGAGTTAAGTTCTCAGCGGAACCGCCAACAACGGCGAAAATGGGCGAACTGAAGGTATCCGTGTTACCCTTTTCAGCATTAGCATTCTCGCCGACACTCTTAGTCACGAAGAGCCAGTAACCAGTAGCCAAGTTACTAAAAGAACCGGTGTCGTCAGCATTTAGCCAGCCGTTATTGCCTTCAGGAATGTTCGCCTTCTCAACAGCAGCAGCGATCTTGTCGAGCACGATTCCGGCCTTGACGTTTTTATTCACAACTTCGTTCTCGTGCTTTTTGATGAACTGAGCCCACGCCTGAGCAGATTCAGCATCTTCGCCAGTCGGCAAGCCATCAGGCTTGGGGTCATCGTTATTAAATGCCGTAGTCACTGCGCGCTTTACGGGATCACTTGCCCAATCGATATCGGAAAGCGTCTTCTCCGCAGTGGAGTCCCAGGTACCATCATCCTTCTGGTCTTGCGTGACCTTCGCCGAGAAAATTTTGATTCCCTTAAAGGTCGTATCCTTGTAGATATCCTCCGTAATCGTCACGTTGCCGCTCTGGGCCACCCTCGGCGTGCCATCAGCAAACGCCATGGTCACCGGGGCCATCACGCCGCCGAAGCTCAACGCTGCTGTGAGGCCGGCGGTTACTGCCAGGCGTGCGATGTTCTGGTTCATATGCATCTTCTTTCCTCTGCTTTCTACTTCGTAACTCATTCGATCGGTCATCATCTGTCTGTGTCTTAGCATCTACTTCGCTACGTCTCGCCCCGCTCTCTGTGGGGCTGCCAGCTACTCTTTATGGCTGCCACCTCCCCGCTTGACCAGGAGCGCGACCACGATGAGCGCGGCTCCGGCGACCGCTGCGGCGGCCGCGGCGTACATTGCCATATCGCCAGTCGAGGGCATAAAGCCTCCGGTGGTAATGCTAGGGGGTGTGCCGGTGGGCGTGTTGATGAGCGACGCCTCCAGGCTGCCCGTCGACCCGTCCGCGCTGTCGGCGCGCAGGGGCGACTCGGCCGTGATGGTGAGCTTGGGCTTGGCGGCGGCCACCTGGTCGACGTCCAGGCCCTCGGCCTTGACTGTCACTGAGCGCGTGCCCTCGAAGGCGGTGTAGCCCTTGGGTGCCTTGAGCTCGCGGACCTCCAGCTTGCCCGAGTCCACGCCCGAGACGGTCACGCGGCCGTCCTCGCCCGTGGTGACGGTGGCCTTGCCCTCCGCATCCCACGTGCCGTCGGCCGCCAGCGTGCGACCACGGTCGTCGGCGATGCTCAGGACCGCCCCGGCAAGCGGCTTGTCGCCGTCGCTGCCGCGCTTGGTGAGCGCGAGATCCCAGGTGTAGGCGCACGCGTTATCGCTCGGCGTGCGGGTAAAGCTGGCGTCGCCGGACTGGTCGGCAAAGGGAGAGCGCGGGTAGCGCAGGTAGACCTCGTTGGGGTTGCCCTTCGCAATGCCGTGGTTGCACGCGCTGTTGAGCGGCGCGTTGTACACGGCGACCACGCGGGCGCCCGCGGCGAAGGCGTCGGCCCCGCCGAGCGCGGCGACCAGGTCGCCGGTGCGCACGGTAAAGGTCTTGCCGTCCGCTGCTACCTTGGTGGCGCACTGGGCCGTGATGTCGGTCCAGCCCTTGGCGGGCTCGGTGCCGGCGCGCCCGTCCTTGCCAGTCGAGACGGCGTCGAAGCCGCCCTCGGCCCCCGCCGCCACGTACACGCGCATGCTCGCGGCCACCTTGGAGGGGTCGAGCCCCGCGCTCATGGTGTCGACGAGCTGCACCGCATAGGTGTCGTAGGCGGAAAGCCCCGCCGGGACCGTGGCCGAGAGGCGCCAGTACAGGTCGTCGCCGACCGTTGAGTCGGCGGCCTTCTGCCAGGCGGCCGTGCTGTCCTCCAGCACGTGCTTGGCAACCTTGGGGGTCGCCGCCTTGGGCTTAACGGTGACGGCGCTGCCGCCGACCAGGGCCATGACCGGCGCGGTGCCGGCCTCGTTTTGGGAGATGGCTTCGTCTTTGGCGACGATGAGCCAGTAGCCACAGGGCAGCTCGGCCGCCGTGCCCGCGTTAAGGGCCACGGACACGGCGTCAGAGCTCTGGAGGGAACGAGCGAGCTGTGCGCTCAGCGCGCTCGTAAGGTGGGAATCGGTGTTGAGCCACTCGGCAGCTTCCTGCGCGGTGGTCTGGGAATTGGGCATGCCGGCGCTGTGCAGCACAGGCAGCGCGGCGTCGCGCACGGCATCGCTTGCCCAGGCGAGGTCGGTGGCGATCTTGGAGTCGCTGTCGCCGTCGACGACGTTGGCGCTAAAGATCTGGTAGGCGTCGTAGCTGCGCGCCACGGTGCCGCTCACCGTGATGGAACCGGTCGAGGTCGGCGCGGCCTGCGCGGAAGCGGGGAACACAACCGCGCAGGTGCCGATCAGGAGGGCAAGCAGCGCAAACAAGATCGGGAAGGAGCAAACTTTCTTATTCACGACGCTCGCCTCCCTTCGCATTCGCCTTGCGACGAATGTGCATCCAGGCCGCAGCAGCGCAAAGCACCGCCGCGCCGGCAAGGTACGTCAGAGTGACGCCCGACATACCAGAAAGGGGCAAAGAGGTGGAGTAGGTGTTGGTGAAGGTGGGGTTAGGGGTTGAATTCGCGCTCACATTATCGTTGGCGTCGACCTCGTAGTAGACCGGCGTGCATTTCAGCGTGCCGCCACCGTTGTCCGTTGCCGTTACCACGACCTTGAACCTCTTGGTGTCGTTCTTGTAGCCTTCGTGCTCGGTGCCTTCGTTCTCTTTGGCGGCACATTCACGGATATAGTAGGTGACTGTTGCTTTGCCTTCAGTGAGATCTTTGACGCCAAGTGGGCCAATTGTCTGCTCAGCAAACGTCACCGTTGCCTCATTGCCCGTCCCCTTACTAGTGCATTGGGTATTGAGCACCTTCTCATTGCCACTGGCATCCTTGGTGTACAGCTCGAACTTGAACTTCTTCATCTCGCCGCCATCGACCTTCTTGGTCACCTGAGGTGTCCAAGTGCCTGAAGCCTGGTAGGGCGCAAGTTCGTTCTTAAACGCATGGTTGGATTCATTGCCGATTCTTACGGTCGAGATGGTTTTATCTTTCGGATCTTCACTCCAGCTATAGAAGCCTGCACCGGGATCAGTGAAAGACTTTTCGTTTTTCCTTTTGACGGTGACTATGGAAGCGCTTGTATTGACCGAAAAACGTTTAATCTCAATTCCCAAGAAATTCGTTGTTTCAACTGGCTGATCGCTAACCTCTACATGTATTTTGTAAATAGACTTATCAAACTTTGTTCCTTTTTCGTTGACAGGAACTTTATCAGGGTCAGGGGGAACTTCAACAAGGTAGAGGTCGTAATTGCCCGACTGGTAGTTCGCGCCCGTATCAATGAGAATGTCTCCGTTTTCATCGACGGTAACCGCGGGCATAGCCTCGCATCCGTTTTCGTTAAGCGTGCCGTTCTCATTCCAGCATGGTGCCTTCTTTGAATTGGCAGGTGCGCCCAACAGCTTAAACTGATAGGGATGTTCTTTGAGACTCCGCTTAGCACCGTCCTTCATAAGGACTTTATTTGCCTTGACTTTGATTGCAGGATACGCGTTCAAAGCCTCGACCTTGCCAACGACAAGATCGCCGTTGGTCATGATGCCGCCGCCGTGGGTGTATGAGTAGTTGCCACTGATGACAGTGGTCGCAGCGTTTTGGGCAGCGGTCTTGGCATCATTGGTCGGATGAGCCTCAAGACCGAACATATACTTAGCCTCGGCGCCGCCATTGGCATCGATGGTTATCTTCTCACGATCGCAAGTGCCCTTCCAGCCAGCCGAGCCACCGCCGAGCATCTTGCCAAGAACGACCGCAACCGTATTTTGACTGTCGTCCTGGCGTACCAAGAAGAAATCCTTATGACCCTCTTCTTTGAAGGTTGGGGTAATGTAATTAGTATTTTTGTCCAAATTCTTATCATGACCACCGGCAGAGAAGTGCTCACCGTGATCCGCATTGTTGTAGATTGCAGCACCATTTGAGTGAGAGACAAT
Organism: uncultured Collinsella sp.; assembly: GCA_900545905.1. Lineage (GTDB taxonomy): Bacteria > Actinomycetota > Coriobacteriia > Coriobacteriales > Coriobacteriaceae > Collinsella. The sequence continues at coordinate 4,821 of URBA01000030.1, read as the reverse complement.
CGTCTCGCCCGTAGGGCAAGCACCAACGCCGCCACCCCAGCCGCCGGCCACATTGTTGGTGATCAGCGTCTTTACGATATTGAGCTTACCGCCCTGCTGGATAAAGATGCCACCGCCGCCCCAGTCGCCGCCGCGGCTCTTGCCCGTCATGGTCTTGTTGTTGGTGATGTAAACCTTGCTGGACGCACTTGCTGCCTCAATAACGCCGGTAGTACCGCTAGAAATACGGAGACCACCGCCCTCGGCATTGTCGGACATATTGCCCGCTATAAAGCCGCCAGTCATGGAGAACGTGGTGATCGGTTGATTGTGAAAACCAGCGTAGATACCGCCGCCGGCCTCATGGGAGTAATTGGCAGTAACGGAGCCGCCCGCCATGGTCAGTTTGCCGCCATTGACAGAAGCAATACCGCCCCCGCCGAGCAGACCGTTGTTGTATTTCGTAGTGATATAGGAGTCGACGCGATTGTTGGTAATGTTTGCCGTTCCTTTGATTGTAACGTCAGCATTTTTGGTAAAGACACCGCCGCCATAGCCATTATTGGGATTGTCGATGTCGTTATAGAGATCCCCATACGTAGCGTTACCCGAGATGACACCACCGGATAGATTCAGCGTGGCGCCCTGGTCAGCATAGATGCCGCCGCCAGATGCTGCCTTGTTTGCCGCGATTACGCCGCCGGTCATGTTGAACTTGGCATTTGTGCCCGTCACGCACAGGCCACCACCCCAGCCGCCGCCGTTACCGTTGGTGACATAGCCGCCAGAAATATTGACAGTGCCTTGAGAGAAAATAACGTGACCGTCGTTGCCCAGGGTACGAGGCGTTGTGATCATGCCTCCGCTGAGGTTAAGCGTACAGCCTTCCCCAACAGAAATGACTTGATTTACATAGCCCTCTTTGCACGCAACGATAGCGCCGAAATTGGTAACAGTGTGCTGGTAGGTCTTTTCGCTAGTACCAAGACCGTTAGGCGTACTCGTACTTTCAGTTACGTAGTATGTGAGTGATTGCGGAGCACTATCGTTCCAATTTACCTTCGCCGCCTGACCAGGCTCGCTACTGGGATCTTCAACCGGTGAGTCTTTCGCCGCACCTTCGACAGTTAGCGTAGCGCCAGATGAAATTGTAATAAATGTACAACCAGTCCTGCCGGTGTTGTCGTTACCACTGCTGTAATAAAGCTTGTAGCATGCAAGGTCGATGGTGGTGTTTTGGCTAATATTGATCGGTTTGGACGACCAAGCGTCGCCCGTCAGACAATAGTTTCCGCCGTTGTTGAACTTATCAGTAACATCGCCTTCTATTTTGTTAGCATTCACGCTTGCGAGCGCAATCGCATTCTCATCGCTATTACTATCATCCGCGGGCTGCGCAGCACCCTCAGTTTCCGCGTCATCAGACAACGGGGCCATCTCGGCAGCACCGTCGCCAGTCTCGTCGCCCTCGGCGTCGTCGCTATTCTGGTTTTCGGTATCCCCGTTGGTAGTGTCGTCTACATCAGTAGACTCACTTGAGGAGCCCCCCCCATTACAGTTTCCGCGGTAGAAACTGTCTGGGCATCGTTGGCGATGGCCTGCGAGATCGGGGGCATAACGAGCGACAGTACCAGGCTCAAAACGGAGGCTCCGCACAAAACGCCTGCCAGTACACGGCGCGTCGCTTTATTACTCTGCTTAGATTTGTCCGAATTCGCTTTCATCGATGTCTCCTCCCCAAGAGACCGCGATCTTGCTCTTTCACTATCAAACGTATCTGCGCAATCTGTAATTGCGCACGCTTAGTAATCCATATTGTAGCAATTGTTTGAACATCTAAGCAAAAATACCGATAGTTTTATAGCGAATTCTCAATTCGCTTGACATTTGCTCGGATTTACCTTCGTTTATTCGCTATGAAATATCTATTTCTACTGGTAATTAAGCTAGTTATCATTTTTTAATAGCATTTTATTTATTTGCACAACATTTTGCTCAAGAGCATGCGTCCTGTGAACGGTAGATCATTAACCGGGAGGAATAGACTACCAAATTGATGGGAATATCTTTAACCCATCGGTGGTTAGAGGCGTGATGTTCAGACAACGTTATTTGTATTTTCGCGCAGATTTTCGGTATCAATTCGCCCAAATCGCCTGAGGCCACCGCAAAGGTACCTGCCCCTTTTGTGGTGGTTCTCCCCCTGCGCTACAGCAGATGTTCCTCGATAAAGATCGCGATGCCGTCTTTGTCGTTGCTGGCGGTTACAAAATCGGCGGCGGCGCGGGTGGCGTCGCTGCCATTTGCCATGGCCACCCCCACACCAGCGTCGGCCACCATGCAGGTGTCGTTATCGGCATCGCCAAACACGCAGATGTTCTGGAGCTCCATGTCATTGAGCTCCGCCACGCGCACAAGGCCGCGCGTCTTGGACACGCGCGGATCCATAAACTCGTAGAGCCGCTGCGTGGTTTGCAGAGCCGCCGCCTTAACAGTGTCATCGGCAAACGTCGATGCTCGCTCAATCACCCGCGGCATTACCTCGGGCGCCATGGTAAACATCACCTTGGGCTGCGGCTCGCGCAAAAACTCGGCAAAATCGACCACCTGGTAGGGCACGCCGTCGACGCGCGACAGGTGCTCGACGCACGCGTTGCTCTCGGGCACGTAGAACACGCCGTCTCGGGGGCAGACGGGCGTTGCCGGAAGGTCCGCCATGTGCTTGCAGATGCGCGCGATGGTCTCGCCCGGCAGCGGGTAGCTCAGCTCGTTAATGTCGTGCGCGCGGTCGATGACCTCGGCGCCACCGCAGCCCACCATCACGTCTACCAGGCCTTCGATGCCCCAGAGCTCGTACATGGCCTCGGTCGCGTGGGCGTCGCGCCCGGTGCACAGGCCAAAGAGCACACCGCGCTCGCGCAGGGCGCGGATCGCCGCCACGGTGCGCGGGGACACCGTGTGCTGGCTCGTGAGCAGCGTGCCGTCGATATCGCAGAACACGGCTTTGATGTGGCTGAAGGTGGTGTCCATGGGGGCCTTTCTGGGTTGTGCGGCGGTGTGGGGTGTATTCGTGAACGGCGTACATGGTATACCAAGGCGCGCACGGGGCGCTTTGGTGCAAAACCACCACAAAGGTGCCTGTGAACTGCCTCCCATTTCTTGGACATCGGGAAATGGGAGGTTTTCCATGAGTATAGACCTCAGGGTGAAGCACGACCTGGAGTCCAGGAGGCGGGCCGTCGAGCTCTTCGACGCCGGCGTCGGCTGCAAGCCGGCGGCCGAGGCCCTGTCCGTCCCCCGCGAGACCGTGAGAGAATGGCAGTGGGTATACCGGGCGTTCGGAAGCGAGGCGCTGCTGTCCATGGGCGGGAAACAATCCAGGTACACATTCGAGCAGAGGGTCGCCGCGGCGTCGGCCGTGGTCGACGGCGGGATGGCGAAGGCCGACGCCATGGCCGAGTTCGGGATCAGGTCGAAGTCCCCGCTGGAGCGCTGGTGCAGGCTCTACCGCGAGGGCGGCGCCGAGGCGCTGCGGCCCCGCCCGAAGGGCAGGCCGAGGGGGTCGAGGTCGAAACCCCGGGCCCGCACCCGCGAGCAGGAGCTCGAGGAGCGCTGCCGCAGGCTCGAGGCCGAGGTCGCCTACCTAAAAAAATTGCGCGCCCTGGTCGAGCGGGACGGGCTCTGACCAGGGCGGCGGCCGAGGCGGTGAGGGCGCTGCGCGCGGAGGGGCACTCCCTGCGCCACCTGCTGGAGTGCTCGGGGCTCAGGAGGTCGACCTACTACTACGCGCTGGCGCACCCGCGGAGGCCGACCAGGCCCGAGCTGCGCGACGCCGCGGCCGAGATATTCTCGCGCACCGCCAACGGCTGCGGGCACCGGCAGATAGCCATGTGCCTGCGCGCCGAGCTGGGCGCGGTCGTGGCCGACAAGACCGTGCTCAAGATGATGCGCGAGATGGGCATCCGGTGCGGGATACGCCGCCGGGGCTCCCGCCGCCGGTACAGCTCCTACAGGGGGCTCGTGGGGAGCACGTTCGAGAACGTCATCGCGAGGGACTTCGGCGCCGAGGGGCCGTGGCAGAAGCTCGGCACCGACGTCACCGAGTTCAAGGTCGCCGGCGCCAAGGCCTACTGGGCCCCGGTGCTCGACTTCTGCACGAAGGAGATCGTGGCGAGCGACATATCGACCTCGCCGGACCTCGCCCAGCAGCACAGGATGCTCGACCGGCTCCTCGAGGCCCTGCCCGACGGGGCGGCACCGACCATGCACTCGGACATGGGCTGGCAGTACCAGCACGAGTCCTACGCCTCCAGGCTGGAGGGGGCGGGCATCACCCAGAGCATGTCGCGCAAGGGGAACTGCATCGACAACGCCGCCACCGAGCAGCTCTTCGGCCACGTGAAGGACGAGTTCTACCGCGGCAGGGAGTGGGGCAGCTTCGAGGACTTCAAGCGCGACCTGGAGGAGTACATAGACCATTGGAACACGCGGCGCAGGCAGGTAAGATTGAAGGGCCTGACGCCGGAGGAGTTCAGGAACCGGGCCCTTGCGGCGTAGTCGCTATTTGTTCAATCCAAGTTTCGGGGCGCAGTTCACTGTCCCCTTTGTGGTGGTTTTGGAGCGTTACGAGGCGTTGGTCAGGCGGCTCCAGAGCTCATCGATATCGATCTGGTCGCCGCCGCTCAAGTAGCCGGTTCGAATAAAAGCCTCATTGTAGATATAGATGTCATGAGCGCTATCGCCATCGTCTTCGGTGTCGTTGGCCATAATCACGTAGCGGTGGCCGTCAAGCGCCTTGACCAGCCAATACTGGGTATCATCGATCGTGCATTTCTCCTGCAC
>URBA01000029.1 GCA_900545905.1 uncultured Collinsella sp. | reverse complement strand
GTTCGCCCAAGAAGCGGCGAGCTTTTCGGCCGTGCGCTCCACCGTCGTATTGAAACCGCCGGCAAGGCCGCGGTCCGAGGCAATGACGACAATCAGGCCATGCTTGACGCTCTCATGCTTCTGCAGCATGGGATCGGTGCCCGAACAGGAGGCGTCGCCGGCGACCGTCAACATGACGTCGGTCAGCGCCTCCTTATAGGGCTCGGCCTGCTTGGAGCGATCGAGGGCACGACGGATCTTGGCCGTAGAGACCATCTCCATCGTGCGCGTGATCTGCTTGGTCGTGGTAACCGAGGAGATTCGCTTCTTAATGTCGCGAAGGTTGGCCATAGGGCTTAGTTCTCCTCTGATCCAGTCGTATCGGCATGGTGCTTTGCCATGAACTGCTGCTTAAAGTCGCCGATGACGCGCAGGAGCTCAGCCTTGGTGTCATCGTCGATCTTCTTGGCGCGAACCTTGTCGAGCAACGAGCCAAAACCGTTGTCCATGTACTCGATGAGCTCGGCACGGAAGGGAAGCACGTCGGCGATCTCGAGATCGTCGAGGAAGCCCTCGTTGCCGGCAAACAGCGTAACGATCTGCTCGGAAACCTCAAACGGCTTGTAGCGCGGCTGCTTAAGGAGCTCGGTCATGCGAGCGCCGTGGGTAAGCTGCTTCTGCGTAGCCTCGTCAAGGTCGGAGCCGAACTGCGTAAAGCCGGCGAGCTCCTGATATGAAGCGAGGTCCAGGCGAAGGTTGCCGGCAACCTGCTTCATGGCCTTGGTCTGAGCGTCACCACCGACGCGGGACACGGAGATACCCACGTCGACTGCCGGGCGCTGGCCCTGGAAGAAGAGCTCGGACTGCAGGTAGATCTGACCATCGGTAATGGAAATGACGTTGGTCGGAATGTAGGCCGAGACGTCGCCGTCCTGGGTCTCGATGATCGGCAGTGCCGTCATGGAGCCGTAACCGTTCTTCTTGGACATCTTGACGGCACGCTCGAGCAGACGAGAGTGCAGGTAGAAGATGTCGCCAGGATAGGCCTCGCGTCCGGGCGGACGATGCAGCGTCAGCGACATCTGACGGTAGGCCACAGCCTGCTTGGACAGGTCGTCGTAGATGACGAGCACGTGGCCGCCGGGGTTGGTCTCGCTGGCGGGCTTGCCGTCCTCGCCGTTGTACATGAAGAACTCGCCGATAGCGGCACCGGCCATAGGCGCGATGTACTGCATAGGGGCAGAATCAGCAGCGGTTGCCGAAACGATGATGGTGTAGTCGAGCGCACCGTGCTGAGCGAGGGTCTCGCGGATGTTAGCAACCGTGGAGGCCTTCTGGCCGATGGCGACATAGATGCAGACCATGCCCTTGCCGCGCTGATTGAGGATAGCGTCGATGGCAATGGCGGTCTTACCGGTCTTACGGTCGCCGATGATAAGCTCGCGCTGGCCGCGGCCGATAGGCACCATGGAGTCGATAGCCAATAGGCCGGTCTGGACCGGCTCGCACACCGGGGTACGGTCGATGACGCCGGGGGCCTTGAACTCGATGGGACGACGGTGCGTGGCGACAATGTCACCCAAACCGTCGATGGGCTGGCCGAGCGGATTGACGACGCGGCCGAGCATTGCACGGCTCACGGGAATATCCATAATGCGGCCAGTGGTGCGGCACTCGTCGCCTTCCTTGATGGAGTCGACGGCACCAAACAGAACGGCGCCGACCTCGTCACGGTCAAGGTTCTGGGCGAGGCCGAATACGGTCTCACCGGTATCGGAGCTCTTGAACTCCAGAAGCTCGCCTGCCATGGCACTCTTGAGGCCGGAGACGCGCGCGATGCCGTCGCCTACCTCGTCGACCGTTGAAACCTCATGCGTATCGACCGTCGCGGAGAGGCTCGTGAGCTGCTCCTGCAGTTTCTTGGCGATATCCTGGGCATTGAGGGTTTCGGACATTAGGCTTCACCTCCGTACGAATTAGCAGAGTTTGCGAGGGTCTCCTGCGCGATGCGCAGCTGCGTCTTGACGGAGATGTCACGACGCTCGCCGCGGGCCTCGAGCACCAGGCCGCCCACGATAGACGGGTCGACCTGCTCGATAAGGAATACCTTGCGGCCGAAGTCCTGCTCGCATTTCTTAGTGATGGTTTGACGCAGCTCGTCGTCGAGCGGGATCGCCGTGGTGACGGTCACGCCCACTACATCCTCGTCTTCCTCGGCAACATACTTAAAGGCAGCTGCCACCTTGGGAAGAAGGTCGAGCTGGTCGCGCTTGGACATGGTGTCGAGCACGGCGATGATCTCGGGGCTGGCAGAAGCCAAGCGCTCGATCATCTCGAGGTCCTCGAACACATGGTTCTCGGCCTTAGCGGCTTCCAGAAGGGAGCGCGCGTAGGTCTCGAGCACCTTGTCCTGATAGCGGCTAGTCGGCATTCAGGCTACCTGCTTCCTGGATGTAGCGCTCGATGAGCTTCTTCTGCTCGGCATCGTCCTCGAGTGCCTCGCCCACGATCTTGGTGGCGACGGCAACGGACAGGTCGGCGATGGAGCTCGCGGCACCGGCGTAGATGGACTTGCGCTCGTCCTCGACGGTCGTATGGGCCTTGGCGATGATCTCCTCGGCCTCCTTGTGAGCAGCCTCGATGATACGGGCGCGCTCGGACTCGGCGTCCTTACGGGCCTCGAGAACGATGTCGGCAGCCTGACGACGGGCGTCGGTGACGATCGAGTCGGACTCAGCGCGCTTGGCGATAGCCTCCTGCTTGGTCTTCTCGGCCTCGTCGAGGCTCTCCTCGATCTTCTTGCCGCGCTCCTCCATGGTTTTCATGATGCCCGGCAGGGCGACCTTGGCCAGCACGATCCAGATAATCAGGAAGGCGATAAGCGCCGGGATGAACTCCGCCATCTTAGGGATGAGGATGTCCGCACCGGCAGCGCCGTCCTCAGCGAACGCGGAAACCGGCATGAGCAGCGCGGCCGCGGACGCGGAGAGTGCGATCGCGCTCTTCTGGGATGAAAGATTCATACTTGACGCTCCGTGCTATTTAACGATCAGCGCGACAACGAAGCCGATCAGAGCCAGAGCCTCGCCGAAGGCGGAGCCCATGATGAAGACGGTGAACACGCGGCCCTGGACCTCAGGCTGACGGGCCATAGCACCCGTAGCACCCAGAGCAGACAGGCCGATAGCAAGACCAGCGCCGATAACACCGAGACCGTAACCGATAACTCCCACGATTCCTCCTTTGTCGTGCGTGTCTTATTTCACGCAGGATAACCTTATTTATAACTGCCGGGCTCCATGGGTACGGGCACCAGCGGTTTAACGAATTGCCTTACCTTTAAGGCGCGAACGGAAGACTACTCCTCCTCCGCAACCTCCTCTGCCTCGGAGACATACACGGCGGTAAGGACCGTGAAGACATAAGCCTGGATGGCGCCGACTACAAGCTCGATCGCATAGATCAGGATGAGGATGGCAAGCCAGGCCAGCGAAGGCAGGGCGCCGACGGCGTGCGCCGCGGAAACCTGCTGAAGCAGCGGCTGCATGAACATGCTCGCCATGATGGCGAACGAGCCCATGACCACGTGTCCTGCGAACATGTTGCAGAACAGACGGACGGCAAGCGTGATGAGGCGCAGGAAGGTCGAGAAAAGCTCGACGACCCACACAAGCACGTTCATCGGGAAGCTCACGCCCTGCGGGGCGAGGCTCTTGATGTAGCCGATCACGCCGTGAGCCTTGCATCCGTAGTAGATGAAGTACACGAAGGCGAAGATGGCGAGCGCGGCGGTGGAGCCGATTGCGCCGGTGCCGGGCTTCATTCCCGGGATCAGGCCGATCATGTTATTGATCAGGATGAACAGGAAAAGCGAGCACAGGAACGGGAAGTGCTTCTTCCAGTTCTCACCCACGACGCCCTTGCCGATATCGTTCTCGACGTACTCGATGATGTACTCGAAACCGTTGACGAAGAAGCCCTTGGGAACCAGGGTCTGCTTCTTCTTGAACACGGCCAGGACGATCAGGAGCACGATCGTGGAGACGATCAGCCAAAACGAGTACTGCGTGATGCCGCAGCTCAGATCGCCCACGACAGGGGTGGAGCTGAACTCGCTGACCAGATGATTAATCTCATCAGGCAGCTTTTCAAAAATTTCCACGACTTACCTTTCGACCTCATGAGGATCTCGCAGCGCCTTGACGACACGAACCGTGCAGGCGGCCATAAAGGCCACGAAGCCGATCGCCTCGCCCAGGAGGAACATGCGAAACGCCTCTCCGAACAACGCAAACACAACCAAGGTAAAGACGAGCAGGGCGATTGCCGAGACCGCCAGGCTCACCATACCCTTGAGCATGTCCGCATTCTGTTTATCGTCAAGAACCGGCTTGAGCGTAAAAACAAAGGGAAGAAAGGCGACCGCGCCCGCGATGACGCCTGCAACGATAGCGAGCAGATCGGCTATCTGAAACACTGGCGTCCTCACTTTCCCTCTTTAACGCTTCCCAGAACAGTTCCCGCCAAACATTGGTGACTATTGTACGAGCCAATCGCTAAAGTACAACCGAAAAAGCATCGGTTAATACGCACCTGTTCGTTTTCTTAAGACCTTCTTTATGCCGCAGGTAGGTAATACGTTTTTCTCGAACCCTGCAGGGCAAAACGTCCGTTAACGGGAGTGCGCGCGGTCGCCTTTTGTTCGTCCGCGCGCACCGTTTCTTCGTATTTGCAGCCGCGGCCGTCTTAGCCCGACGACTAGAGCGTGCCGTAGATGCGGTCGCCGGCGTCGCCGAGGCCGGGAACGATGTGGGCGGCCTCGTTGAGATGGTCGTCGATAGCGCAGGTATAGATATGCACGTCGGGATCCTTCTCGGTCAGTGACTTGAGGCCCTCGGGGGCCGCGACGATGCACAGCATGCGAATGTCCTTGACGCCGCGCTCGCGCAGATAGCTGATGGCCATCTCGGCCGAGCCGCCCGTGGCGAGCATAGGGTCGACGACCAGACAGATACGCTGGTCGATATCCTTGGGCATCTTGCAGTAATACTCGTGAGGTTCATGGGTAACCTCGTCGCGCTCCATGCCGATGTGGCCCACGCGAGCGGAGGGCACCAGGTCGAGGATACCGTCGACCATGCCAAGGCCCGCACGCAGGATGGGCACGATGGCGAGTTTCTTGCCGGCAAGCTGTTTGAACGTGGCAGTAGTGATGGGGGTCTCGACCTCGACGTCTTCCATAGGCAGGTCGCGCATGGCCTCGTAGCCGTCAAAAAGCGCGAGTTCGCGCACGAGCTGACGGAACTGGTTGGTGCCGGTGTTTTTGTCGCGCAGGATCGACAGCTTGTGCTGGACGAGCGGGTGATCGACAAGCGTCACACGGGACGCATCGTAGGTGACGGTCATGGGTTGATTGCCCCTTTCGTTGCAGCCGCAAAACGGCCTTGCTGACAAGGCGCGCAGCAATGTTGCCGCCGCACGCCATGCATAAGTTTAGCGGTTTGTTGTATCGAGCAGCCCATCGCAGCCCTACTGTGCGGTACTGAGCGAGCGCTTGACTGCATCACGCCAGCCCGCAAGGTTTTGCTCGCGACGCTCGGCGGACATATGGGGAAGGAAGGTCCTAACGATCTGGGCATTTTGCTCCAGCTCTTCAAGGTCTTCCCAATAGCCGACGGCAAGACCCGCCAAGTACGCGGCACCGATTGCCGTGGTCTCCACCGTCTCGCATTGCAGCACGGGGATATCCAGCAGGTCGGCCTGGAATTGCATGATGAACTCGTTGCGCGAGGCACCGCCATCGACAGACAGGCGCTCAATCGAAAGCCCCACGTCCTGCTCCATGGCGCGCAGCACGTCGTAGCTCTGATATGCCATGGATTCGCAGGCGGCACGTACGATGGTCGCACGGCTCGAGGCGCCGGTCAGACCGCACACGATACCGCGAGCATGCGGGTCCCACCAGGGAGCACCCAAACCTGCAAAGGCGGGAACGAAGTAGCAGCCCTCGTTGTCGCTAATCGAAGCGGCGAGTTGTGCCGACTCGCTCACACTCGAGATGATGCCCATGTTGTTGCGAAGCCAGTTCATCGTTGAACCGGCGGCAAAAATAGAGCCCTCGAGCGCATAGCTGACTTTGCCGTCCGCAGCGATACCGATGGTGGAGACCAGGCCATTCTTGGATTCGACGATCTCGTCACCGGTGTTCATGAGCATAAAGCAGCCCGTGCCATAGGTGTTTTTGGTCTGGCCGGGATAGAAGCAGCAGTGGCCGAACAGCGATGCCTGCTGGTCGCCCGCCACGCCCATGATGGGCGGCATGTTGGTCATGATGTCGCTCGCGACGCGGCCGTAGTCGCCCGAGCTCCAGCGAACCTCGGGCATCATGGAACGTGGAACGTCAAAGAGCGCCAGCAGGTCGTCGTCCCAATCGAGCGTATGGATATTAAAGAGTGCCGTGCGGCTGGCATTGGTGTAGTCGGTGGCAAAGACCTGGCCGCCGGTGAGGTTGTAGATGAGCCAGGTGTCGATGGTGCCAAACATGAGGTCGCCCGCCGCCGCGCTCTCGCGTGCGCCGTCGACGTTGTCGAGAATCCACTGCACCTTGGAGGCCGAGAAATACGGGTCAAGCGTAAGTCCCGTGCGGGAGCGCACCAGCTCCTCGCAACCCTGTTCAACCAACGCGTCGATCGCCGGCGCGGTACGACGGCACTGCCATACGATGGCGTTATAGATGGGCTGGCCGCTCACGCGGTCCCAGACCACCGTGGTCTCGCGCTGGTTGGAGATGCCGATGGCGGCAATGCGGTCGGAGTGGATACCGCTCTTAAACTGGACTTCCATCATGACGGCGATCTGGCTAGCAAGGACCGCCATGGGGTCTTGCTCCACCCAGCCGGGACGCGGGAAGCTGGTTTTGACGCTGCGACGTGCCTGCGCGACGATGCATCCGTACTCGTCGACGATGGTCGCAAGTACCGAGGTGGTGCCGCAGTCGAGCGCCATGATGTAGGAACCGCCAAAGTCAAACGAGGCATCTTCCATGCCCAGGCTACCCAGATTCAACGACATCGCTTACACCTTTCTATTGCATCGGGTCGGACAGGACCCGTTCGATCTCTGATGCGGGAAGTGCGCCTTGGCGCAGGATCTGGAGCCCGCCGTGCTGAAACGACACGATGGTCGAGGCGTCGCGACACGGGGTCTCACCGGCGTCGACGGCAACATCGACCCCCTCCAGGATGCGACCCTCCACCGTGATAAAACTTGCCGGCGCGGGCGCGCCATGCGTGTTGGCGCTGGTGCAGGCAAGGGGGCTGCCACAGGCGCGAATGAGCGCCTGCACCACGGGCGAGGCCGAAGCGCGAAGTGCCACCGTGTCGTCGGCAGCGCGCATAAAGGTCGGCACGCAGGGGGCTGCCTTGACCACGATAGTCAGGGCTCCCGGCCAGCATCGTCGCGCGAGTACGCGAGCCTCTTCGGGGATATCCAAGCCATAGCGGTCGAGTGCTTCGACGCCATCGACCAGCCAAGCGACGGTTTGCGTGAGTTCACGTTGCTTGAGAGTGAAGATACGGCGATAACCGGTGCCGAGCGCAGGAACTGCGGCGCCATTGACGGCAGCCTGCGGATCGCGCGGCCACGATGGGAATTCGCTTGTATCTTGGGGCACGGCGTCCGAGAAGGCGTTGACTGCCACGGCGACACCGTAGACGGTCTCGGTCGGGATCAAAGCCAGGCCGCCGCGGCCGAGCACCTCGGCCGTGCGCTCGATGGCAAGCCGATGCGGCTCGCGCGTTCCCTCGTATACCCGATAGACCGTCTGCATGTGTATGCCAGCCCCTTACGCTCTGGTGCAAGTTTGTTTACTGTGGGGCATTCTCGCACGAAACGTTCAACCTATTTGCCCAGAGCGCATGTTGGTTTGGTGAGCGGCCGTAGTAGTCGGTGAAAGTGAGGGGGTTATTGCAGATTTTTAGCGAGCAAGCGTAACGGTACGATCGGGAAACTCAATGCTTGCGACAAGCTTTCCGCCGAGACTTTCTGCGTACCTGCTCAGCGTGTCGAGCCTCATTGATCCCAGCTCCCCGCGCTCGAGCTCCGATATGCGTTTTTGAGAAACACCCATCGACTGGGCCACCGAGGCCTGCGTCAGATCCTTTAGTTTGCGAATTTGAGCGAGCTTATAGGCTTCGATACGTTCACGAGTTTTCTCCTGCTCGGCGGCAATAGATTCACGCGCTATCCCGCGTGATTCCATATACTCATGCAGCTCCATCTTGATCGAGCCTCCTTACATGGCGACGGTATATTTGTTCCGCCCTGGGAATGCTGATCGCATACCAGCCGTTCCACTTTGCCTTCGACGACTCCGCCTGCGACTTATCTCCCGCCAACAGCAACACTGCCTGACGTTTGGGGTCAAAGGCAAAAAGGATACGAATCACCGACGGTCCGCACGACGTCACCCTTAGTTCCTTTAAATGATGCAATTTCGAGCCCTTCACGCGGTCAACCAGCGGACGACCAAGGCTAGGACCTTCTTTCTCAAGTACCAAAAGGTCTGCGTAAATCTGTCGCAACGTAGACTCATCCTGCTCATCGAGCCAAGGCTCGATGTAATCGAGCACAATGCGGTATCGATGCGGCTGATTTGACATACCTTTCTCCTTCTATAGTAGAAGTTTTACGGTATATTGCAAGAGCGGAAATAGGCTCGAAGGGTCTTTTTTGCAGAAGTGAAGCCCGAGATCAGTAGGCAACGAGGGGTTATTGGACTGCGACGAACTTCTTTGGCCTGCCGGCATGGCGTTCCTGAGCGGCGTAACGCTCGATGCTGTCGATCGTAATCATCCGACGGCCGTCGACAAGCTCAACATCGAGTTTGCCGGCTTTGACCAGCGCAGTGATTCGCGGTGCGGAAACCCTGAGGTCCGCCGCCGCGTCCTTAAACGTTCGACACGCCGCTTCCCGAGCGTCCTCGTGGTCGATTTCGACTGAAAGGGCCACGACCTCGGCCGAACGCTCGTACCCAGCCGGAGCCCGACCATTGTTAAGATCGTCGGCCAAAAACGCCATCAGCGCCTCGATAGCATGAGCTATTGCTTCTTCGCGCGTATCGCCATCGGCAAAGGCCCCGGGGACCTGCGGGAAGCTGGCACAGTAACCGTCGTCTTCTTTTATGAGAACGCAGTCATAGGTAAATCGTTGTTTCATTATGACCCCCTCGGCTACCAGCTACCAACCGAGATAATTATAAATTGCTTTATAATTAGAAATGAATCAGTTAATAAATATTACTGCCGCTGTTTGGGCTCCGTGACGATGGCTCGGACGATTCGGGGGCGATCGGTAAGATCGCGGACGATGCGCACGTCCGAAAGGCCCGCCTGGCGACAGAGCTCGGCTGCGGCATCGAGGGCGCCCTCGTAGAGCTCGCAGGCAAAGAGGCCGCCGGCGCACAACATGTAGGGGGCCGCGTTGAGCAGGCGGCGGAAGATATCCAGGCCGTCGGCACCGCCCTCGAGCGCCAGGTCGGGCTCAAAGTCCTTGACCTCGTGCGGCAGCGAGCGCATGACATCGGTGGGGATGTAGGGCGGATTGGAGACGAGCACGTCAAAGGTACCCCACTCTTCGCGAGGAACAGAGCTCACCAGGTTGGTGAGGCTGAAGGCGACCTCGTCGGACGTGAGGCCAAGGGCGTCGCGGTTTTTGATAGCAAGGTCGATGGCGCGCGGCTCGATATCGGTAGCGGTGCAGGTGACGTGGCCGCGGCGCTCCCAGGCAAGCGAGAGCGAGATGCAGCCCGTGCCGCAGCCGACCTCGAGGACGCGAGCGATGCGGGGCTCGGGCTCAGCGGGCTCGGCGGCATCAACCGCAGCATCCTGCGCTAGGGTCGTCCCCCGGCCGGAGTCCTCGATGGCGATGCCGTATTCGTCGAGCTCGGCCTCGGAGGCCTCTGCGGTCTCAGCTTCTGCCGCCTGCGCGGCGGCTTCCTCTGCCTCGCGGTCAGCCAACTCCTCAGCATAGGCGCGGCTGCCCAGAACGTCGCTCCCCAGCGCCGCTTCTTCAGCAGCCGTCAGATTGGCGGCACGGCGCTCGGCGGTTGCGCGTTCGTCGGCCAATGCCGCCTCGGCCTTGCGGGCCTGCTCGACCTCATCATTCCAAGGCAACTCCACGCGCTGACGGGCGGCGGCCTCGGGGCTCAGCACCTCGGTATCCAGATAATTCAGCACTTCCTCGACGAGCATCTCGGTCTCGGGGCGCGGAATGAGCACGCCGGGGGCGCACGCGACATCGATCATGCGGAACTGCGTGCTGCCGGTGATGTACTGCAGCGGCTCGCCCTTGGCGCGACGGACCACTGCCGCATGCATGGTCTCGAGCTGCGTGGCGTCGAGCGCCTCGTCCATGCGCATATATAAGTCAATGCGCGCCAGACCCGTGGCGGCGCACAGCAGCCATTCGGCAGAAAGACGGGGATGCTCCTCGCCGCGCTCGGCCAGGTACTCCTTGGTCCACTCGAGACAACGCTTGATGGTCCAGATCTCGTTTGCCATGGGGTCCTCCCCTCTTAAGCGCCGGGCGGCGCGCGAATGTCGGAGCAGATTGTACGCGAGGGTGGCACGCGG
>URBA01000028.1 GCA_900545905.1 uncultured Collinsella sp. | reverse complement strand
GCTCGCGGTTGCGGTCTTGCTCGCTGCGGCCTTCTTGGCCGTCGTCTTACGAGTCGTGGCCTTCTTCGCAGCAGGCTTCGCAGCGGGCTTCACCTTAGGCTCGGGCTCGGGAGTAGCCTCGACCTTCACCTCAGGCTCGGCCTTTACGGGCTCAGCCTCAACCGGCTTCTCCTCAGCCTTGGGCTCCTCAGCAGCAACGGGCGCCTCAACAACCGGCTCGGTCACAACCTCGGGCTCAGCCGCAGCCTCAGGCTCGTCGACAACAGCCGCTGGCCTCTCAATCTCCGGATGCATAAAGAAGTACAGGTCCAGATATTTATCGGCCGAGCGCGTCCAGCTAAAGTCCTGGCTCATGGCCTGCGTGACCAGCTGGTTCCATGCCTCACGGTTATCCCAGAACAGGCGCGCCGCGCGGAAGACCGCGTCGCCCATCTCGTCGCCGTTAAAGTTGGTAAACGAGAAGCCCGTGCCCTCGCCGGTAAACTCGTTATACGGGATCACCGTGTCCTTTAGGCCACCGGTCTCGCGAACAATCGGCAGGGTGCCGTAGCGCATAGCGATGATCTGCGACAGGCCGCAGGGCTCAAACTTCGAAGGCATCAGGAACATGTCGGCGGCGGCATACATTCGCTGTGACAGCGCAGGATCGAACTCGATGCGCGCGGCCATGGTGCCGGGGTACTTGTCCTGGAAGTAGCGCAGGCCGTCCTCGTAGTCGCGGTCGCCGGTGCCCAGCACGGCCACCTGAACGCCGCCGGACAGGATGCGGTCGAGCGCGTACATGACCAGGTCCAGGCCCTTCTGACGCGTCAGGCGCGTGACCATCACCATGAGCGGACGGTCGTCGCGAACCTCGAGCCCCAGCTCTTCCTGCAGCTTGGCCTTGCACACGGCCTTGCCGGAACGGTCGTCAACCGTGTAGTTGGCGGCAATGCGCTTGTCGGTTGCCGGGTCAAAGGCCGCCACGTCAATGCCGTTGAGGATGCCCTGCAGCGCGTAGGAGCGCTCGCGCAGTACGCCGTCCAGGCCCTCGCCAAACTCGGGCGTCTGGATCTCGCCCGCATAGGTGGGGCTCACCGTGGTAATAGCGTCGGCATAGCGCAGCGCGCCCAGCATGTAGTTGATGCTGCAGGCGTCGCAGCGCAACTGCGTGGCTGCCGCGGGAATATGCGCCACACCCAGGATGTCCTCCATCACGGTGTCGCTAAACTGGCCCTGGAACGCCACGTTGTGGATCGAGAACACGGTCTTGACGCGGTCGTACAGCGGCAGTCCCTGGTAGAACTCGCGCAAGAACACGGGCGCCAGTGCCGTCTGCCAGTCGTTGCAGTGCAGGATGTCACACTCAAAGCCCTCGGGCAGGTGCTGCAGGCTCTCGGTGATAGCCTTGGAGAAAAACGCGAAGCGCTCGCCGTCGTCAAAGAAGCCGTACGGATAGTCGCGCGCAAAGTAGCGCTCGTTGTCAACGAACATATAGGTGACGCCGTCGTGCTCGAGCTTCTCCAGCCCGCAGTACTCGTTGCGCCAGCCCAGGTTCACGTAAAAGTCGGCAAAGTGCTCCATCTGCGCCTTGTACTCGTCCTTGATGGTGGCGTACTTGGGCACCATCACGATGACTTCGGCGCCGACGCGCACGAGCGCCGCAGGCAGCGAGCCCGCCACGTCACCCAGGCCACCGGTCTTAACAAACGGTGCGCACTCGGCCGAGGCAAACACGATCTGCATCTTTTTGCTGGAATCTGCCATATTGTCTCCCATGTTGCAATTCGAGAATAGCCGCCTGGCGCTAACCGGGCGGCTATTCTACATGTTACGAGCGATGTTGCGGTGCCAACGTTAACGTACGATGGTGGTGTCGGAAGTTAACGGAGCCTTGCCCAGCACCAGGATGTTCTCGGGCGTGCCGCGAAGCTCGGTGTTGGTGGGGACCACGTTGTTCTTGTCCAGGATGGCGTTCTCAACGCGTGCGCCGCTCTTGATAATGCAGCTCTGGTTGATGATCGAGTTGGTCACCGAGGCGCCCTCCTCGACCACGACACCGCGCGACAGAATCGAGTTGCGCACGGTGCCCTTGATGATGCAGCCGGCCGAGATGATCGAGTTGCACGCGTGGCTGCCGGTCGCATAGCGCGAAGGCGGCACGTCGTGAGCCTTGGTCAGGATCGGGCGCTCGGGATCGAAGAGATGGTCGGCCACGGTCTGGTCGAGCAGGTCCATGCTGCGGCGATACAGCGACTTCTCGCTAAACACGCCCACGACCTCGCCCTTGTACTCGTAGCTGCACACGTCGATGTTGCCAAAGTCGCCCTGGAGTGCCTCGAGCAGGTCCAGATAGTCGGCGGCCTGGTAGTGGTCGATGATCTCGAGCAGCGTCTCGCGGTTGACGATGCAGCAGTCCATGGAGGCGTTGTCGCCGTACACGACGCCAGCGCTCACGCCCGTCAAGCGACCGTTCTCGTTAATCTCGAGCTTGGTCTCGTCATCGACGTTGCGTGTGGCCTTGCAGTACACCACGGTCATCTGGGCACCGGAGTTCTCGTGCGCGTCGATGATGGTGTTGAGGTCCATGTTAAAGATGATGTTGGTGCCCATCATCACAACATAGGGCTTGTCCGAGCGCTGGAACAGCGTCTTGTTGGAGATGATGTCGCGCAGCAGGAAGCGCATGCCGCCCTTGGTGGTGCCATACGCGTTGCCGGGCACCATGAACAGGCCGCCCTTCTTGCGGTCCAGGCCCCAGTCCTTGCCCGAACCCACGTGGTCGATCAGCGAGCGGTAATTGCCCGGCATGACGACGCCGACGGTCTTAATGCCGGCATTCATCATGTTGGACAGCGGGAAGTCGATCAGGCGGTAGCGGCCCAAAAACGGAACGGACGCGATGGGGCGGTCCTTGAGCAGCACGCTGCCGTAGGTCGAAGAGTAGTTAGCGGTGATATAACCGATGGCCTTGCGATTGATCATCGGATCATTCCCCCTTCCCGATAACGACGTCATTTCCAACGACGGCCGTATCCTTGGTGGTATCGACAGAGCCGAGCTTCACGCCCTCTTCGACCGTGGAGTTCTCGCCCAAAATAGCGCGGCAGATGTGCGCGCCGCTCTTAACGTGCGCACCCGGCAGCAGCACGGAGTCCTCGACCACAGCGCGCTCCTCGATGATGACATCGGTCGAAAGAATCGAGTGGCGCGCGGTGCCGTAGATCTTGCAGCCGTTGGAGACCAGGCAGTCGTCCAGGCGGCCGTCCGGGCCAATGTAGTGCGGCGGACGCGTGGTGATGTTGGACATGATGGGGAAGTGCTTGTCGAATAAATCGAACTCGGGGTTGTTGCCCAGCAGGTCCATCGAGGTCTCGTGGAAGCTGGCGATGGTGCCGACGTCCTTCCAAAAGCCGTGGAACTCGTAGCTGTACAGGCGCTTTTCCTCGCCGAGCAGCTTGGGGATGATGTCCTTGCCAAAGTCGTGGCTCGAGCGCTGGTCCAGAGCGTCCTCTTCGAGCGCCTCGATCAGCACGTCTGCCGAGAAGATGTAGATGCCCATGGACGCGAGGTTCGAATCGGGCTTATCGGGCTTCTCGGTGAACTTGGTGATGCGGCCGTCCTCGGGGTCGGTGGTCAGGATGCCAAAGCGGCTGGCCTCCTCCCAGGGCACGGGCATAACGCTCACCGTGAGGTCGGCGTTGTTCTCAATGTGCGTCTTGAGCATCTTGCGGTAGTCCATGCGATACAGGTGATCGCCCGAAAGAATCAGGACGTACTTGGGGTCGTTGGCTTTGATGTAGTCGAGGTTCTGCGTAATGGCGTCGGCCGTGCCCGCATACCATGCGCCGCCGGTCTGCGTCTCGTACGGCGGCAGGATCGAAACGCCGCCGTCGCGGCTGTCCAGATCCCAAGCCTCGCCGGAGCCCACGTAGGCATGCAGCAGGTAGGGGCGATACTGCGTCAGAACGCCCACCGTGTCGATGCCCGAGTTGGAGCAGTTGGAGAGCGAAAAGTCGATAATGCGGAACTTGCCACCAAAGCTAACCGCCGGCTTAGCGATCTTTTGGGTGAGTGCCCCCAATCGGCTGCCCTGTCCTCCTGCGAGGAGCATCGCGATGCATTCTTTCTTACTCATCGATTTCTCCTTCTGTCATCGATGTTCCTAAACCCATTAGCGACGGGCGCGGCGCTCAGTCGCGCCCGTCGAGTAATGCCGTGCTGGCAAAGGGAGCTCGCGCGCTTAAGCGTGCCAGATCTCGTCGCGATACTCGCGAATGGTGCGGTCGCTCGAGAACCAGCCGGAGGAGGCGGTGTTGAGCAGCGCCTTGCGGTTCCAAGTCGCCTGGTCGCCGTAGCTGTTCGTGAGCGCCTCCCACGCATCCACGTAGCTGCGGAAATCGGCCATGACCAGGTCGGGGTCGTTGTTGTTCATGAGCTCGTTGTAGATACTCTCGAAGTTGCCCGAAAGACCCGCAAAGGTGTTGTCCTTGAGCTCGTCCATAACGCGGCCCAGACGCTCGCGATCGTTGTTGAGCGTATCCCACGCAAAGTAGCTGTTGGATGCCCAGAGCTTCTCGACCTCGGGAGCAGTCAGGCCAAAGATGGCCTCGTTCTCGCGGCCGGCCAGGTCGGCAATCTCGATGTTGGCGCCGTCGAGGGTGCCCAGCGTAATGGCGCCGTTCATCATGAGCTTCATGTTGGACGTGCCCGAGGCCTCCTTGCCGGCCGTGGAGATCTGCTCCGAGATCTCGGCGGCGGGGTAGATGAGCTGGGCGTTGCTCACGCGGAAATTGGGGATAAAGCAGACCTTCATGACCTCGTTGACGCGCGGGTCGTTGTTGATAACATCGGCCACGGAGTTGATGAGGCGGATGGTCTCCTTGGCAAAGGTGTAGCTCGAGGCCGCCTTGCCGCTAAAGATGAAGGTCGTCGGCGTCACGTGGAAGTTGGGGTCGGCGATGCGACGGTTGTAGATGTCCATCACCTTCATGATGTTCATGAGCTGGCGCTTGTAGGCATGGAAGCGCTTAACCTGAACATCAAAGACGGTGTTGGGGTCGATGACCAGACCGGTCTCGGCCTTAACGTAGGCGGCTAGGCGCTCCTTGTTGGCGCGCTTGGAGGCACCCACGGCCTTCAGGAACTCGGTGTCGTTCTGGAACTCTTTGAGCTTCTCGAGCTCAAAGGCGTCCTTGAGCCAGCCATCGCCAATGGCCTCGGTGACGAGCTTGGCGTAGGTGGGGTTGGCCTCGGCAAAGAAGCGACGGTGCGAGATGCCGTTGGTCTTGTTGTTGAACTTCTCGGGCGTCAGGGCATAGAAGTCCTTGAGCACGATGTTTTTGATGATGTCGGAGTGGATCTTGGCCACGCCGTTAACGCTGTGGCTGCAGATCACAGACAGATTGGCCATGCGAATCTCGCCGTCCCACAGAATGGCGGTCTGGCGCAGGCGCTCCTGCCAACCCTCCTGCGTGGTGTCGAACGACTCATGCCAACGACGGCTGATCTCGTCGATGATCTGGTACACGCGGGGGAGGAGCTTGGAGAGCGTGCCGATGGGCCACTTCTCCAGAGCCTCGGGAAGGATGGTGTGGTTGGTGTAGCTCACGACCTGCGTCACGATGTTCCAGGCATCGTCCCACTCGAGCTTCTTCTCATCGATAAGGATGCGCATAAGCTCGGGCCCGCACATGGCGGGGTGGGTGTCGTTGGTGTGGATGGCCACAAACTGCGGCAGCAGCTCCCAGTTCGCGCCGTGCTCCTTCTCAAAGGTGTCGAGCAGGCTGTAGATGCCGGCCGATACAAACAGGTACTCCTGCTTTAGGCGCAGCAGACGGCCGTGCTCACCGGCGTCGTTGGGGTAGAGGATGGCGCTGATGGCCTCGGCCTCGGCGCGCTCGGCGTCTGCCAGGGCGTAGTCGCCGCGGTTGAAGGCCTCCAGATCGAAGTGCTCCTCGACCGGTTCGGCGGCCCATACGCGCAGCTTGTTGACAGTCTCGCCGGCATAGCCCACGACGGGGATGTCATAAGGGACGGCCAGGATGTCCTGCGTGTCCACCGTGCGGTAGAACGTGCGGCCGTCCTCCTCAAAGCCCTCAACGCGGCCACCGAACTTGATGGTCACGGCCTTGTCCTGACGACGGACCTCCCAGGGATAGCCGTGGGTGAGCCACTCGTCGGTGGCCTCGACCTGGCTACCGTTGACGATCTCCTGCTTGAACAGGCCGTAGCGGTAGCGCATGCCGTTGCCGTAGCCGGCAATGCCCTCGGCTGCCATGGAATCCAAAAAGCATGCGGCCAGACGGCCCAGGCCGCCGTTGCCCAGAGCCGGATCGGGCTCCTGGTTCTCGATGACGGACAGGTCGAAGCCCATTTCGTCGAGCGCCTCGGCGACCATGTCGCGCACGCCAAAGTTGAGCAGGTAGTTGTCGAGCAGGCGGCCGATCAAAAACTCGATCGAGAAGTAGTACACGCGCTTCTTGCCCTCGGACGCCGCACGGGCGTCGCTCTTGGTGGCAACGGTGCGGGCCTTCTCGGCCACGAGCTTGGCCAGGGCGTTAAAGCGGTCGAGGTCGCTGGCGGCCTCGACGCTCTTGCCGCTGATGCTCATGACGGCATCGCGATAGAGCTCGGTAAACTCTTGCTTGTTGTCGAAGATCTTATTCATACGTTCCTTTCCCCCGGGGATATCTCCCGGAACGGTTATGACTTACATCCTACGCCCCCGCGGGGCGGGTAATTACAGTGGTAACGCGTTTGTTACGCTTTCTTGGTTGGAGCCTTAACAGCAGCTACTTTGGCCTTGGGAGCAGTCTTTTTGGTGGCTGCCTTCTTGGCCGTGGTGGACTTGGCCGTGGCCTTGGCAGCGGGCTTGGCAGCCTTCGCCTTAGCCGGAGCCTTCTTGGCAGCCGCAGGCTTGGGCTTCACCGAGGACGCACGCTTGCGCGTCGCTTTCTTGGGCTCCTCGACCACGGGCGGCTTGTAGCTGCTCGGACCGCGGCGCTTAAGCACCACGCCTGCCAGGCCGGGTACCTTGATCTCGATGGAGTCCATCTGCCCGTTCCAGGGATAGGGCTCGCTCGAGCAGGTGTAGGGCTCCTCACCGGCATAGCCGCTGCCGCCAAACTCGGGACGGTCGGAATCGAAGATGACCTCCCAGTCACCCTCGCGCGGCACGCCCACGCGGAAGCTCTCGTAGCTCGCCGGGTCAAAGTTGATCAGGATCACCAGGTCGTCGTCGATGTCCTCGCCCTGGCGCACAAAGCTCACGATGGACTGCTTGGAGTTGTCCGCGTCGATCCAGGTAAAGCCGTCATCGGTGTAGCCGCGCTCGTACAGGGCGGGCTCGGCGGTGTACAGGTGGTTGAGCGCCTTGATAAACGCCTGATGATGACGGTGGGTCTCGTACTCCTCGGTCAGGAACCACTGGATGGACTCGTAATAGCGCCACTCAATAAACTGGCCGATCTCGTTGCCCATAAAGTTGAGCTTGGCACCGGGGTGCGTCATCTGGTAGAAGGCCAGCGTGCGCAGACCGGCAAACTGGCGCCACCAGTCGCCCGGCATGCGGCCGATGAGCGAGCACTTGCCGTGCACGACCTCGTCGTGGCTCAGCGGGCAAATAAAGTTCTCGGTAAAGGCGTACATGATGGAGAAAGTGAGCAGCCCGTGGTTGCCGGGGCGCCACGGAAAATCGGTTTGCATGTAGTGCAGGGTGTCGTTCATCCAGCCCATGTCCCACTTGTAGTGGAAGCCCAGGCCGCCGTCCTGCGGCGGATAGGTCACGAGCGGCCACGCGGTGGACTCCTCGGCCATCATCATCACGTCGGGGTAGTGAGCCTCGACGGCGCAGTTGACCTGACGGATGAACGCGCTGGCGTCCAGGTCCTCCTCGGTACCGTACTTGTTGAACTTCTTTTGGCCGGGATCGTCGATGCCAAAGTTGAGGTACAGCATGCTGGACACACCGTCCATGCGAATGCCGTCCACGTGGAAGTTCTCGAGCCAGTACAGCACGTTGGAGACCAGGAAGGAGCGGACCTCGCCGCGGGCGAAGTCAAACTTGTGCGTGCCCCAGTTGGGGTGAATCTCGTGCTCAAACAGCATATGGCCGTTAAAGGTGGCAAGGCCGTGGGAGTCGGCGCAAAAACCGCCGGGCACCCAGTCCATGATCACGCCGATGCCCGCCTCGTGGCACGCATCGATAAAGTGCATGAGCTGCTGCGGGTCGCCGTAGCGCGACGTGGCGGCATAGTAGCCGGTCGTCTGGTAGCCCCAGGAGCCATCGAAGGGATGCTCCATGAGCGGCATGACCTCGATGTGCGTATAGCCCATGTCGCGCACGTAGTCCACGAGCTCCACCGACAGGTCGTCGTAGGTGTAGAACTCGCCGCGCTGTGCGGGGAAGGGGTCCATGGGGCCGGGGTAGTTACCGAACTCGTCCGGCTCGCCCTGCGGCGCATCGCCGTGGCGCTTCCACGAGCCAATATGCACCTCGTAGATGTTGAGCGGCTGCGACATGTGGTTGTGGCCGGCGCGGCGCTTGAGCCATGCGGCGTCGTTCCACTTGTAGCCATCGAGGGTCCACAGCACGCTGGCGGTACCCGGAGGGCACTCGGCCTTAAAGGCATACGGATCGGCCTTGTAGAGCTTTTCGCCCTCGTTGGTCTCGATGAGATATTTATAGAGCTGGCCTTGCTCGGCGCAAGGAATAAAGCCTTCCCAGATAGCGCTCGTATGAACGGGCACCAGCGGGTTGGCCTCCTCATCCCAGTCGTTAAATTCGCCAATGACGTGGACGCTCTTTACGTCGGGCGCCCAAACGCAAAAACGCCAGCCGCGCGTACGCTGCTGCGTATCGGGGTGCGCGCCCATCTTTTCCCAGCTGCGCTCCCACATGCCAATGCCAAACAGATAGACATCGTCCTTGGTGAGCTCCGGTGCGTGCGGAGCCGGCTTGCGGGTAGCGGGCTTTTTGGTTCCTGGCTTTAGCTTTGTATCGCTCACGTTTGATCCCATCATGACGCGGCAGCGTGTTGCCTTGGTGACTAAATGCGAAAGGTCCAGGGCTGCACGAATCGAAGGGACGGCGATAGTTCTATGATTCGTTCCACCTCGCGTGCTCGGTGGAACTTTCGGCAGAAACTACGATAACACCTGTGCGTTAGTTTTATGGACGAAAGCGGATTTGCGGGGGCGTTTAATCGGTAAGCGACATGTTTATACCACTGGCAGATTTGACGTGGTAAAACTCTTGACAGTTTTACCAATTTGGGTTTCAAAATTGTTTGGCTGACGTTTGGTAAAACGTTTTTAGCAGGATGTTTACCATTTGATATCGAAAGGTTCGTTTATGTCCCATACCGCCGCTCCCAAGGTTGCTTTTGTTTTCGATTGCGACGGCACGCTGGTAAATAGCACGCCCGTTTGGGCCTATGCCCAGCCCGAGTTATTGCACCGCCACGGTGTCGACGTGACGGTCGACGATTTTGCCCAGTTTGAGCATCTTTCGCTCGAGGACGAATGTCAGGCCTACCACGACACGTGGGGCATTGGCGCAGGTGGCGAGAAGCTGTATCGCGAGCTGAGCGAGATCCTGATCGATGGCTACTCCAAGGTACCGCCGCGCGATGGGCTGCTGGCATTTTTGGAGCAGGCGAAGGCGGCTGGCATCGCCATGTGCGTGGCTACGTCCACGCCGGCCGAGCTGGTAAAGTCTGCACTCGCTGGCGCCGGGCTCGACGTGTACATGGAGTTTGTTACCACGACGGGCGAGGCGGGACGCTCCAAACAGTTCCCGGATGTGTATGAACTTGCGCTGCGTCGCTTGGAGGAGCGCCATGGGCGCAAGTTTGATCGCGCGTGGGTGTTTGAGGACGCGGTCTTTGGCCTTAAGAGCTCCGGGGCCGCTGGATTTAAGCGCGTGGGTATCTATGACCCTCATGGCCGCATGAAGCGCGATGAGGTGCGAGTCAACTGCGATATCTTTATTGACAGCTACGAGGAGCTGGATTTGGATCGCGTTCTTGAGTTTAAGGGCTAGGCGAGGATTGTGGCTTGCAAAGTATTAGTAGTGTGCGGCTCGCCCGTGGTGGCGAGCGCCGAATTGCTGCGACAACTGGCAGAGGAGTGCGACCACATCGTTGCCGTGGACCGCGGACTCGATGCCCTGCTGGGAGCCGGCTTGAGCTGCGACGTATACGTTGGTGACGCCGACACGGTGAGCGATGAGGGCCGAGCACTAGTCGATGCCGCCACCGATTTTGAAGTTGAGCGTCACGATCCGTACAAGGACTATACCGATCTGGCGCTCGCGCTCGATACCGTCCGCCGTCGCTGGCCAGGAGCCGAAGTAATAGCAACCTGCGCTACCGGAGGCCGCCCCGACATGGCGCTTAGCGTGCTGGGGCTGTTGGCGGGCTATGACGACGCCCCCGTCTGGATTGCCGAGGACGATGTGACTGCCCGCATTCTGCACGCAGGTGAGTCCTGGACCATAGAAGGCCACGAAGGCAAAACCTTCTCCATCATCGCTATCGCTCCAAACACGGAAGTCAGCGAACAAGGCCTAGAATGGGAATTAGATCACAGACCACTAGGATTACTAGCCGACACCGGCATCAGCAACATCGTAAGAAGAACGGCAACAATAACCGTCCATCATGGCGTAGCAATCGGATATCTATTCCGTGAGGGTTTTATCGGGACGGGGCTGAATTAGCTATTTTTGGCTTTGCAAAAAA
>URBA01000027.1 GCA_900545905.1 uncultured Collinsella sp. | reverse complement strand
ATCTACACTTCTAGCTTCGTCGGCAGCGTCAGATGTGTATAAGAGACAGCGGTGACAAGGTCGGCGAGGTTCGCGAGGGGCAGCAGGCCGCGGCCGGTTAGCACGAGCTCCGTGGTGGCGGGCTTCTGCGCGATCAGCCCCTCCACATCCTTGCGCGTTACAAAGCCGCGGCGCATCGCTTCGCCGAGTTCGTCCAGGATGAGCACATCGACCTGCGAGATCTGCTCGCGTGCTAGCTCCAGAATCTGTGCCGCGCAGGCCTCGGGCGTGTCGCGGTCGGCTTGTACGATGCGCAGACCCAAACGGGGCGCCGCATCATGCTCGGCGCAGTGCAGCTTCTTGGCAAACTGAAGCATGAGCACGTCGAGTCCGTAGCCCGTCGCGCGCAAGGCGAGCCCCAACGCAGCCGTCGTCTTGCCCTTGCCGTCGCCTGTATAGATTTGAACCTTGCCGACTTACAGTGATGCCATCTCTGTCCTTTCGTGCCCGGCGTCGGTTTATCGCCGGCCGGGTTGGGTATTCTAGTTAGCATTATCAACCCCAGTAGATGGAGTTCAAGCAGATGGAGATGGATGACAACAAACGTAGACGGAATATGATTCTCTACGTGCTCATCGCCTTCGTCGTCTACCTCGTGCTCTCGACCGTTCTGTTCCCTAACATCGGTCACACGCAGCAGATTACGAAGACCGATTACTCGACGTTTGTCAAAGCGCTCGATAAGAAGAGTGTCGACAAGGTCGAGTACAACACGGACGATTACTCGATTTATTACACCAAGAAGGGCGAGGACGAGAACATCGCCTATAAGACGACCGGTGTGCCGAACGATGCGGGCTTTACCGATCGCGTGCTTGAGTCTGGCGCTTCGCTGGAGTCGGTCGTTCCCGATAAAAACTCGGGTTTGATGACCTACTACCTGCTCACACTCATTCTTCCCATGGCGATTTTCTTCCTCATCGGTTGGTGGCTCAACCGCCGCATGAAGAAGGCTATGGGCGATGACGGCCCGTCGATGAACTTTGGCGGCGGCGGTTTTGGCGGCGGCGGACTGGGTAAGTCCGGCGCGCGCGTGATCGCCTCCAAGGACGTGGGCGTGACCTTTAAGGACGTCGCCGGCCAGGAAGAGGCCAAGGAGTCTCTCAAGGAGGTCGTCGACTTTCTGGAGAAGCCGCAGCGCTACGAGGAGATTGGCGCCAAGCTGCCGCGCGGTGCTCTCCTTGTCGGCCCTCCGGGTACCGGTAAGACCCTGCTTGCCAAGGCTGTTGCCGGCGAGGCGGGCGTTCCGTTCTTTAGCATTTCGGGCTCTGAGTTTGTCGAGATGTTTGTTGGTCGCGGCGCTGCTAAGGTGCGTGACCTGTTTAAGCAGGCCAAGGAAAAGGCCCCGTGTATCGTCTTTATCGATGAGATCGATACCATCGGTAAGAAGCGCGATGGCGGCGGTTTTAGCGGCAACGACGAGCGTGAGCAGACGCTCAATCAGTTGCTGACCGAGATGGATGGCTTCGATAACCACAAGGGTATCGTTGTCCTTGCCGCAACCAATCGCCCCGACAGTCTCGATCCGGCGCTGCTGCGCCCCGGTCGTTTTGACCGCCGCATCCCCGTCGAGTTGCCCGATCTGACCGGCCGTAAGAACATCCTCGAGCTCCACGCCAAGAGTGTGAAGACCGAGCCGCCGATCGATCTGACCGCGATTGCCCGCGCCACGCCCGGTGCCTCGGGCGCCGACTTGGCCAATATCATCAACGAGGGCGCCCTGCGCGCCGTTCGCGAGGGTCGCAAGCGTGCAACCCAGGACGACTTCGAGGAGTCGGTGGAGGTCGTCATTGCCGGCCAACAGCGTAAGTCCACGGTGCTTTCCGACCACGAGAAGCAGGTCGTTTCCTACCACGAGATCGGCCATGCCATCGTCGCTGCCCGCCAAAAGGGTTCCGCGCCGGTTACCAAGATCACCATCGTGCCGCGCACGAGCGGTGCTCTTGGCTATACCATGCAGGTCGAGGAGGACGAGCGCTTCCTGACGACACGCCAGGAGGTCTTGGACAAGCTTGCCGTCTACTGCGGCGGCCGTGCGGCCGAGGAACTCATCTTTGGCGAGATGACGACCGGTGCCGCCAACGATATCGAACAGGCCACCAAGCTTGCCCGTAACATGGTGACGCGCTTTGGTATGTCCGACGAGTTTGGCATGATGGCGCTCGGTACCGTGCAGAACGCGTATCTCAATCAGGACACGTCGCTCACCTGCGCCCCTGGTACGGCCGAGCGTGTGGACGCGATTGTCGCTAAGCTGATCGAGGACGCGCACGATCGCGCCCTGCAGATCCTCAAGGAAAACAAGTTCAAGCTCCATGAGCTGGCTCGTTATCTGTACAAGAAGGAGACCATCACGGGTGAGGAGTTCATGAACCTCCTCACGCGCGAGAATCCGCTGATGCCCAAGCAACAGTAACGCCGCGGTCGAGCCAGTAAACGCCGACGCCCCATTTGAGCAGCTTTCTCAAATGGGGCGTTTTGCTTGAGAGGGATGGAAATGAAGATCGTGGTGAGTGCCTGCTTGATGGGCGAGAGCTGCAAGTATAACGGGCTCGACAACTATCATCGCGAGTTGGTCGAGGCCTGCGAGCGTACGGGGACCGAGGTCCTCTTGGTGTGTCCTGAGGTTTTTGGCGGTCTGCCCACCCCGCGCAAGCCGTCCGAGATCGTTAACGGCGAGGTTCGTACCAGCGAGGGCATCTCGGTTAATCGCGAGTTTCGCCTGGGTGCTCAACGTGCGCTCGATATGTGTGAGCAGGCGGGCGGCCCGTCCGAGATCGTTGCGTGCATTTTGCAGGATCGCAGTCCGTCGTGCGGCGTGGGCCATATCTACGACGGATCCTTCAGCGGCACGCTCACAACAGGTAACGGTGTCTTCGTTGACCTGCTCCTGCGCCACGGCTACCGCGTGATCCCGGCAAGCGAATTCGACTCGAGCATGTTACAGCAATAAAAAACCGCCACAAAGGTACTGTACCCTTTGTGGCGGTTTTGGTCGGTTAGGCCAGGATAGAGTGGCCGTAGGCGTTGGCGGCCTTGATGGCGGCGGCGAACTTTTCGTCGGTGAAGGGCTCCGGGTTGCCTTGCTTCCACTCGTTGGTGGCGTGTGCGAACTCGCACAGGGCCGGGATATCTCCCTCGGTAAGGCCGACCTGCTCAAGCGTCACGGGCAGGCCCATCTGCTTGTTAAAGGCGGCGTAGCGCTCAAGGTTCTCGGTATCGCCCGTATAGGCAAACAGTACCAGCACGCCCAGGCTCACGACCTCGCCATGCAGGTAGGTGCCCTCACGCGGAATGCTGCAGGTGGCGTTGTAGAACGCGTGCGCCACGCTCGAGTTGTAGTAATAATCGTTCTGGTTGGTCAGGTTCGAGACATAGCCCGTGTTGACCACGATATCGAGCGCGATCTGCTTAACGGCCTCGCTCGACAGGTCCTGGCGCACGTCCTTTAGACCCTGCACGCCGTAGGTAAACAGCGGCTCGGAGCAGGTGTGGGCGAGTGCCAGGCCAAGACCGGCGGTGTGCTCCAAATTACCGGCGCTCGTGGCGTACTCGACCTCGGGCTGCTTGGACAGGGCATCGCCTACACCGGCCCAGAAGTACTCCGCTGGCGCCTCGGCGATGATCTTGGGGTTGATGAAGATGTGCGCAGGGCGGTTGGGGTACGAATAGCCCTCGAGCGAGCCGTCGTCGTTGTAGACAACGGCAATGGCGGTCGCGGCCGAGCAGTTGGAGCATATTGTAGGCACGGTAAAGACGATCTTCTTGAGCTCGATTGCTGCGGTCTTCACGGTGTCGAGCGCCTTGCCGCCGCCGCATGCGATAAGCACGTCAGCTTCCTGGCAGGCAGGGGAGTTCACGACCTTGGCGATATTGGCACGCGTGCTGTTGGTGCCGTAGACGCGCGTCTCCAGAATCTCGACATTGGTACCTTCAAGCGCCGCCTCGATGCCCGGCAGCGCTGCAGCCAGGGCTCGTTTGCCACCGATGATCGCGACCTTGGTCGCTCCGTATTCGGCCAGCGCGCCGGGCAGCTCGGTAAAGCAATCCTCGCCAACGGTGTAGTCGCTCATTCCAATCGTGCGCATAGCAGCCTTCTTTCGTTCGATAGAGTGCTTTCAGGTATTTTGCTCCTAGAGAAGGGCTGTCATAGCGAGAAATTTCGAACGTATAAAACCAGTGTTGAGGGTTTTTCGCCGGCGCGGAACGTGCTAGCATACTCCGCATAAGCGTTGATGGGGACGAGTAGTCGGCCGTCCGCATGCTACAGAGAGCGGGGAGCGCTGAGAACCCGTGCATGCGACCGATGAAAATCACCCCGGAGCTGCGATCCCAACGGACGTGCCGCGCAGGTTCGTCTTAGTAGACATCGCCGAGATGGCCGTCGATACAGGCCAGCCGAGTAACGGATGCGAGCGCGCGGCGACGCGGGTGAGGGCATCTAAGCTGGGTGGTTAAGCGAAGAGCTTTTACGGGCAGACTGCCTGTTTTTGTGGCGCTTCGTCCCAGCTTGTAGGGACGGGCGCTTTTTTGGTGCCCAGAGGGCGTGCGCGCCCACGACATGAAAGGGGTACCGTGGCAAACGAGTACAAGCAGACGATGAATCTGCCCAAAACCGGATTTCCCATGCGTGCCGGTCTTTCCAAGTCCGAGCCCAAGCGACTCAAGGACTGGCAGGACAACAAGGTCTACGAGCAAGTTCTAAAGAAGAACGAGGGTCACAAGAAGTTCGTGCTGCACGACGGTCCTCCGTACGCCAACGGCCCGATCCACATCGGCCACGCCATGAACAAGATCTCCAAGGACATGATCAACCGTTACTGGATGATGCAGGGCTGCGAAGTTCCCTATGTCCCCGGTTGGGACTGCCACGGTCAGCCGATTGAGCACAAGGTCGAGGAGAAGCTCGGCACCGAGAAGTTCAACCAGACCTCCACGGCTAAGATCCGCGAGCTTTGCAATAAGTTCGCTGTCGAGAACATCGAGTTGCAGAAGGCCGGCTTCCGTCGCCTTGGCGTGCTTGGCGACTGGGACAACCCGTATCTGACGCTCTATCACCAGCATGACGCCGCCGACATCGAGGTCTTCAAGGCCATGTTCGACAAGGGCATGATTTATCGCGGCCACAAGCCGGTTCACTGGTGCAAGCACTGCCACACCGCGCTGGCCGAGGCTGAGATCGAGTACTCCGATGAGACGAGCCCGTCCATCTTCGTGCGCTTTGAGATGACCTCCAAGCCCGCCGGCCTCGAGAACTTCGACGGCCCGGTTGACTTTATCATTTGGACGACCACACCGTGGACCATCCCCTCCGACCAGGCCGTTTCCCTTAAGCCCGGCGCCGCCTATGTCGCCGTTGAGCACGAGGGTCGTGCCGAGGTCATGCTCGAGGACCTGGCTCCCAAGTGCTGCGAGGAGTTTGGTTGGGAGTACACCCCGGTTATGGTCGACGGCAAGCCCTATGTGGTTCCCGCCGAGACCTTCCACCACATCCACTACAAGCAGCCGATCTTTGACGGTGTCGAGGGCGTGGCACTGCTGGCCGATTACGTCGGTGTCGATGACGGTACCGGTATCGTCCACAACTCGCCCGGCCACGGCGTCGACGACTACTTTGCCTGCCTCAAGGAGGGCATCACTGACATCTGCATGCCGGTCGATGACGACGGCAAGTTCTACACCGGTGAGGAGTTTGGCACCGGTGGCCCCTTCAGCGGTATGGATACCGATGAGGCCAACCCGCACATCATCGAGTTCCTGCGCGAGCGCGGCACCCTGGTCCTCGAGAAGAAGATCACGCACAGCTATCCGCACTGCTGGCGCTGCAAGCACCCGGTGCTCTTCCGTGCTACCGACCAGTGGTTTGTCTCGATGGACAAGACCGGTTTGCGCGAGCAGGCTGGCAAAGAGGTCCGCGAGAACGTCAAGTGGTATCCGGCCCACGCGGCTAACCGCATCGGTGCCATGGTCGAGCAGCGTCCCGACTGGTGCATCAGCCGTCAGCGCAACTGGGGCGTGCCCATCCCCAGCTACACTTGCGCCGACTGCGGCGAGAAGGTCATGAACGACGCCACGCTCGACGCCGTCATCAAGCTCTTCCACGAGAAGGGCTCCGACGCCTGGTTCACCGACGCTCCCGAGAGCTACCTGGGCGAGGCCTGCGTCTGCCCCAAGTGCGGCGGCCATCACCTCAAGGCCGATAAGGACATCCTCGACGTGTGGTGGGATTCCGGCGTCTCCTGGAAGGCCGTCTGCGAGTACCGTCCCGAGCTTGAGTACCCGGCGGATGTGTATCTTGAGGGCTCCGACCAGCACCGCGGTTGGTTCCAGAGCTCGCTGCTCACTTCGGTGGGCGCCAATGGCCATGCTCCCTACAAGGCGGTCGTCTCGCAGGGCTTCACGCTCGACGGCCAGGGCCGCAAGATGTCCAAGTCGCTCGGTAATGTCATCGACCCCAATAAGGTCTGTGACGAGATGGGCGCCGACATCATCCGCCTGTGGGTTGCCTCCGTCGACACCAGCTCCGATGTTTCCATCGACCACGAGATCCTTGCTCGTACGTCCGATGCCTACCGTCGTTTCCGCAACACGCTGCGCTTCTTGCTCTCCGAGCTCGAGGGTCAGTTTGAGCCCGAGACCGACGGCGTCGCCTTTGCCGACCTGCTGCCGCTCGACAAGCTCATGGTTGCCCGCCTGACCCAGGTTCAGGCCGAGGTCGACGATGCCTACGCCAGCTACGAGTTCCCGCGCGCCTACCGTGCGCTCTACGACTTCGTGGTTACCGAGCTCTCCAACGTGTACCTCGACGCCCTGAAGGACCGTCTGTACTGCGAGAAGCCCGGCTCGCTCGAGCGCCGCAGCGCCCAGACTGTGCTCGCCGAGCTCTTCTCGATGCTCATGCGCGACCTTCAGCCGATCCTGTCCTACACGGTCGACGAGGCCATGGCCTATGCGCCCGCCGGCTGCGTCGATCACCAGAAGTACGCCGCGCTGCTCGATTGGTACAAGTCGCCCATCACGTTCGACGAGGCCAATGAGTTTGAGGGCGTGCTCGAGGCTTCACTCGAGCTCCGTAGCGCCGTGACCAAGGCCCTTGAGGATGCCCGCTCCGCCGGTACCTTCACCAAGAGCCAGCAGGTCCGCGTCAAGGCGGTCGTTCCTGCCGAGATGTATGCGCTGCTGACCGGCGACAAGGCCGTCGATCTGGCCGAGTTCTACATCGTCTCCGATGTTGAGCTGACCCAGGGCGAGGAGCTCTCTGTTGCCATCGAGGCCGCCGAGGGCGAGTGCTGCGACCGTTGCTGGAACTACCGCACCACCGTCGGCGAGTACAACGGTCATGCGCATATCTGCAAACGTTGTGCCGAAGCGCTGTAGGGCGCGGTAACGCGGCGTTTCCGTTGTAGGAACTAAAGCTATTTAGCGACATTCCGGTTTTCGGAATGTCGCTTTTGTTTTGTGCTGGTTATTTGGCTTTCGTTGATGAATATGCTGCATGTTTCATGCATGTCACTATAAGATGATTACTTGCACTAAACGTTATTCGATGTTCTTGAGGGTAGGGGATTGATTTGGGTCGTACTGGGGATATGACGCCGCCTTTGCGTTGGCGGTTGGGTGTTGCTGGTGGGGTAGCGCTCGTTGTGCTGCTTGTTGACCAGCTTACCAAGCTTGCGGTTCGTGCCGTGGGCGACGCTTTGCATGTGACTGTTATCCCCGGTGTGATCGACTTCCTGTTTGTCCGCAATATCGGTGCTGCCTTTAGCATGGGCGAGGGGCATGGCATCGCGTTTGCCGTGCTGGCGTTGGCGGTCATTATCGCTATTGCCGTGTACCTCGTTCGTGCACCCCAGCTCGCCCATCTTGAGGTTGTGGGCATGGCGATGGTTGCGGGCGGTGCTATCGGCAACGCTATCGATCGTTTGGCCTTTGGCTTCGTGACCGATTTTATTGCCACCACCTTCGTCGACTTCCCCGTCTTTAATGTGGCCGATATCGGCATTACCTTGGGCGTCGTGCTCGCCCTCTTTGGCTACATGTTCTTGAGCCCCGCGGCCCGTGAGGTCGATGCGACCGCCGAGCTTAACGCCCGTGACGAGGCCCGCGCTAAGCGCAAGGCCCAGCAGCGTGGGGAGCGTGCCCGCAAGATTCGCGAAAGGAATGAGCGCTAATGGCCGACATCCATATCCTTGTTGCCGACGATGCCGCTGGTCAGCGTCTTGACGCCTATCTGGGCTCCAATGACGGCTGCCCTACGCGCTCTTCCTGCGCGCATCTGATTGAGGGCGGTGCCGTATGTGTCAATGGCGAGACCTGCCTGTCTAAAAAGCACGCCGTGCGAGCCGGCGACCGTATTTCGGTCGATTTGCCCGAGCCGCACGATCCCACCGATGTGATTCCCGAGGCCATCCCGCTCGACATCCGCTATGAGGACGACTACCTTATCGTGCTCTCCAAGCAGCGCGGCCTGGTGTGCCATCCTGCGCATGGTCACGAGAGCGGTACACTCGCGAATGCCCTGGTCTATCACTGCGGTATCGACCATCTGGGTACCGTGCAGGGCGAGGACCGCCCCGGCATCGTGCATCGCCTGGACCGCGATACCTCGGGCCTCATGCTCGCGGCCAAGGACGATGACACCCAACGTGCGCTCCAAAATCTCATTCGTACGCGCACGCTCGATCGCCGCTATATTACGCTCGTCCACGGTCATATTGCTATGGATGAAGGCACCATCAACACTGGTATTGCCCGTTCCACGCGCGACCGCGTCAAGATGGCGGTGTCTGACGATCCTTTCGCGCGTCAGGCCATCACGACCTTCAAGGTCCTCGAGCGCTTCGATTCCACCCGCTTTGACGATGGCTATACGCTTGTCGAGTGCCATCTGTTTACGGGACGCACGCACCAGATTCGCGTGCATATGCGCCATATCAACCACGCCTGCGTGGGCGATCCGCTTTACGGCAAGTGCGATGCGCGCGCCGACCAGGGCCTGACCAGGCAGTTCCTTCATTCCTGGCGCGTGGCGTTCGACCATCCCGTGACGGGGGAGCGTATCGAGTGTCGCGACGAGCTGCCCTGGGATCTCGCTGCGATTCTTGACGATTTGGCTCCGCGCTCGCTTGGCCGCACCGCTGCTGGCGACGATATCGTTCCGCAGCTCGGTCTGCTCGAAGCCTAGCCAGTATTAGGTGGTTTCTTGAACTCGGTAAGCCTGCGGTAAGATATACGATTGTTTACGTTACGCGTTGCTGGGAGCCTGCATGCTCGCCTTTTTACAAACCAACACGCCCATCGTGATCTTCAACCAGATTGTCGTCACGCTGCTCACGGTCTGCTTTCTGTACCAGGTGGTCTTCTTTGTCATTGGCGCTCTTCGTGGCGAGGTCGCGCCTCCCAAGGCCAAAAAACTTCATCGCTATGCCTTCTTTATTGCGGCGCATAACGAGGAAGCCGTAATTGCCAACCTCGTTCGCTCCATCAAGGATCAGGATTATCCGTCCGAGCTTATCGAGGTCTTTGTCGTCGCCGATGCCTGCACCGACAACACCGCGCAACTCGCGCGCGAGGCCGGTGCCATTGTTTACGAGCGCAATGACCTGGCCCGCAAGGGCAAGAGCTGGGTCATGGACTTTGGCTTCGACCGCATTCTCAACGAGTATCCCGACACGTTTGAGGGCTACTTTATCTTCGATGCCGATAACGTTATCTCCCGCGATTACGTCTCCAAGATGAATGATGCCTTTGACCAGGGCTTCCATGTGGTCACGAGCTATCGCAACTCCAAGAACTTCGGCAGTTCGTGGATTTCGTCTGCCAACGCCACCTGGTATCTGCGTGAGGCCCGCTTCCTTAACAACGCGCGTAATATCTGCAAGACGTCCTGCGCTGTCTCGGGTTCGGGTTACCTCATCTCCGCCAGTGTTATCGAGGGCATGCACGGTTGGCAGTTCCATACGCTGACCGAGGACATCCAGTTCACCACGTTCTGCGCCATTCACGGCATCCGCATCGGTTATGCGCCGGCGGAGTTCTTTGACGAGCAACCCGTGACGTTTAAGGCGTCCTGGAAACAGCGCATGCGTTGGACCAAGGGCTTCTACCAGGTCTTTTTTACCTATGGCAAGCATCTTGTCAAATCGACCTTCCGCTATCATCGCTTTGCTGCCTACGACATGTTTATGACGATCGCGCCGGGTATGCTGCTTTCTCTGATCTCCATGCTCGCCAACGCGACCTTCCTCATCGTGGGCGGACTTTCGCATGGCTTCTTGGCCACCGAGGTCGAGATGCAGGCTTGTGCCGCCTCGCTCATTATGACCTTCGCGATGATGTACCAGACCTTCTTTATCCTGGCGCTGCTCACGACCATCTTTGAGTACAAGCATATTCACTGCGCGCAAAAGTGGCGCCTGGTGACTAACCTGTTTACCTTCCCGATCTTTATGTTCAGCTATATCCCCATCACGGTGGCTGCGCTGTTCCTGAAGGTCGACTGGGTGCCGACGCAGCACGCCGTCAACGTCACCCTTGACGAGGTCATGCAAGGCGCCAAATAACCACCACCAAAACCGCCACAAAGGGGACAGACGCCTTTGTGGCGGTTTTTGCTACTGTGATGCAGCTCGAGGAGGTGTTCAATGGTCTATATCCCGTTTTGGCTATGCGCCATCGCTGGCGCCTGCATCGATGCGCGCGAGCGGCGGTTTCCGAATGCGCTTGCTGCCGCGTGCGCCGTGGCGGCATTTGTGGGCGTCTGGCTAGATCTTGGCATGAATGCGGCGCTTGACCACGCCCGCCTTGCGGTCATCGTCTACCTTGTCCTTGTGCTCACTGAGTCGCTCTGGCGTCGTGTTCGCCGCGCTCCCGGCATTGGCATGGGGGATGCTAAGGCGCTCTTCGCACTTTGCACCTTCGATCCTATGGGCAGCATCGTGGCATTTGCCGTCGCGCTCCTGGTCCTGGCTACTTCCTGCCTCATCACGAAATCGCGCTCCCTGCCATTGCTCCCGTTATTGGTGCCGATTTTTGCCATAATCGAGGTCGTGGGCTGCACATTGTAACCGAT
>URBA01000026.1 GCA_900545905.1 uncultured Collinsella sp. | reverse complement strand
GACGGAAAGCACATTAAGTGCTTTCCTTTGCGTGCGGAACTCGCGATAAACTTCATGCCCTCCGGTCCGCCCCGGGAGCTGGGGTAACTTATTCGGGCCCGGCATTCAGAAAAGTCAGTGCAGCAAAATGGCGATGCGGATAGCGACATGGGCATGGTTTTCGCTGCGCGCACGGGTCCCCTGGGGAGCGCCGTGCATTTTTGGGAGTATTCAGCAAGCCAGGACGACTGCATACGCGCCGGACACACCATATTGGTCCCAAGGACGCCTTCGACCGGCGATTTGAGTCGGCAGGCAAACCCCGCCAGGACAAAAAGGCATGCTTCGCGCCGCGCCGGACCCCAAAATGACGTCAATCTTCGCAACGTTACTCAGCCGCAGCGGCACCGGCAGAGCTCGCGGTGCTGAATACTCCGTTTTTTGCACGGCGCGGGCGGGGGTACATCAGAATCAGGAAGAATATCCCAGCCTTTTTATGCAATCTGTAATGGGAAGTATGCAAAACACCAAGAGGCAGCATTGCTGATATCCAAATTGAGCGCGCAGGGCAGCGGCGCGTCCGCCCTGCGCCCAAATCCAGCAGAGCGGGGACGCTCCTAACAAATCCCCGCCGGCAAACAAACGCGGCTCGAGCGCTATCCCAAAATAGGCTGCCCGAGCCGCGTTTAACGGTACGACATGAATATTAGCGCTCGTAAATCAAGTTGCCTGCCAGGTAGGTGGCCTGAACCTTGGTGGCTTGCAGTTCTTGGGGGTCGATGGTGAGCAGGTTTTGGTCCAGGACTACCAGATCGGCGTATTTGCCGGGCTCCAGGCTGCCGAGGTTTTGCTCGTCGCCCGCTGCGTACGCGCTGCCAAGCGTGTAGTTGCGCAGGGCCGTTGCCGCGTCGATACGCTCGCTCGGCAACCAGCCGCCCTCGGGCCAGTGGCTGCGGGGGTCCTGGCGCGTGATAGCCGTGTAGAGCACGTTCATGCTGGTAACGGGCGTGATAGGGCTGTCGGTACCGAAGGCTTGGCGAATGCCGCGCTGCTTATAGGTCGCAAACGGCCACATGATGTGGCTGCGCTCCAAGCCCAGGTCGCGCTCCGGACCACCCGGGTCGAGTGTAATGTGACAGGGCTGGCTCGAGGCAACGACGTTAAGCTTGCGTAGACGATCGATGTCCTCGGGCAAGAGGTTCTCCAGATGCTCGAGCGTATTATGGCCGTGCTGGGGCAGGCCGTACAGTTCGGCGGCCTCCTCAAAGATATCGAGCGCGGCATGAATCGCACCGTCACCAATGACGTGGATGCGCACGGTGTGACCGCGCTCCGCGGCCGCCAGAACTAGCTTGCGCATGCGCTCGGCGGGAACCGTCAGACGGCCCTGGTCGCCCGGGAAGCGCGGGTTGGTATAGGGCTCGGTGAGATAGGCCGTGTGTTCGCTCGACACGCCGTCGAAGAATTGCTTAAAGCCTGGCGCCGAGAGCAGCGCGTTGTTCGTGTAGCGGGTCTGCAGCTCTTCCAAGCGCGATTGGTCATCCAGCAGCGTGGGAAACAGATGGGCGCGGATGCCCAGCTTGCCGGCTGCCTGCAGTTTGTCGTAAACATCGTCGCGGATAAAGTCGCAGCCCGGCATGGGCATGAGCGACATGTCGCAGATCGAGGTGATGCCCTGCTCGGCCATGCGCCTCATTTGATCGGCGTAAGCGCTTGCGATGCGATCCTCGCCCAG
Organism: uncultured Collinsella sp.; assembly: GCA_900545905.1. Taxonomy (GTDB): domain Bacteria; phylum Actinomycetota; class Coriobacteriia; order Coriobacteriales; family Coriobacteriaceae; genus Collinsella. The sequence continues at coordinate 9,496 of URBA01000026.1, read as the reverse complement.
CCACTCAAGGCAGCGCGGTAGCAGCTGCATGGCAGCCGCCTCGTGAGCAATGCCCGTGAGCTCGCCGTTTGCATCCTTGTCGTAGCTGCCGCCCGCTGGCGGCTCGCTGTCGCGCGTGACGCCGAGCGCCTCGAGTGCGCGGCTGTTGAGCCAAAGCGTGTGCCCGTCGCCCGAATACATAACGCAGGGACGATCGGGGAATGCCGCATCGAGCGACGCCTTGGTTGGATGCTCGGGCGGGTCCCAACGGTAATCGCGCCAGCCCTGCGTCACAACCCAAGCGTCGTCGGGCAGGTCCTGGGAAAACTCGAGCGCATGTTGCACCAGCGCCGCCTCGGACGTGCCCATATCCATGAGCATGTACGGCGAGGAACCGACCGAGGTATGGAAGAAGTGCAGATGAGCGTCATGGAAACCGGGGCAGACAAACTGCTCGCCGTAGTCGATAACCGACGTGGCGGCGGGAGCGGCGGCGATCACGTCATCGGGCGCACCGACTGCGACGATACGGTCGCCTGCGACGGCAATCGCCAGCTCGCGGGCGGTATCGATGCCGTCTTGCGCGGTAAAGACGTTCTTGGAGCGGATAATCCGATCGATATGTTGCATGGGCATCCCCATCTCTGGCAGGAAATTCAACACCCCCGAGTGTACTCCCCCGCTCTTGTAACAAAACCCCAAGCGGCAAACGGCAACTTTACCAGCCCTAGCGGCAGGTGGCATACTGGAGAGAGCCTGTACGATTTTGCGATCAACCCAGCAAGGAGCAAATCGACCATGACGAAGACCAAGGCACAGCAGATTATGGCGGCGACCGAGGCTCGCGCGGCTGACGACGTCACCGCAGCCATCCAAGATATCGCTACCGAGTTTGAACCCTATATCATCAAGCAGCGCCGCCACTTCCATAAGCACCCGGAGCTGAGCCTCGCCGAGGAGCGCACGACTTCTGACATCGCCAACCAGCTCGACGCCATGAATATCCCCTACGAGCGTCCGCTCAAGACCGGCTTGGTGGCAACGCTTCGCGGTACCGCGCCGGATGCCTATCGCGAGGACGGCACGCCGCGCCGCCGTATCCTGCTGCGTGCGGATATCGACGCCCTGCCCGTCACCGAGCAGACCGGCGAGGAGTTCGCCAGCGTCAACGAGGGCTGCATGCACGCCTGCGGCCATGACTGCCACATCGCCATGATGCTCGGCACGCTGCAAATCCTGCGCCATATGACCGACGACATTCACGGCGAGGTCCGCATCGTCTTCCAGCCCAGCGAGGAAAACGGCCAGGGCGCCAAGCTCATGATCGGCACGGGTGTGCTCGACGGCGTCGATGGCGCCTACGCCGCGCACATCTGGAGTGAGGTCGACGCCGGCACCGTGAGCTGCGAGCCCGGACCGCGCATGGCCAATACCGACTGGTTCCGCATCGACGTCCGCGGCACCTCATGCCACGGCGCCATGCCCCAGCGCGGCCACGACGCCGTTATGGTTGCCGCCGAGATCGTCAACGCCCTGCAGACCATCGTTTCGCGCGAGATCAGCCCCTATGAGCCGGCTGTCATCACCGTCGGCGAGCTGCACGGCGGCACCGCGCGCAACGTTATCGCCGGCACGGCCTACCTCGCCGGCACGGTGCGCACCTACGGCGATTCGACCCACGAGGAAATGCCGGAGCTCATGCGCCGCATCGTGGAGCATACCGCGGCAGCTCTGGGCGCCGAGGCAGAGCTCACCGACTACACCATCGCCAACTACAAGGTCGAAAACGAGGTCGCCTCGAGCGAGCGCTGCCGTCAGGCTGTAATCAAGTGCCTGGGTCCCACCGGTCAAGGCCATTATCGCGGCACGCTTTCGGGCGAGGATTTTTCGGAGTACCTGCGTCGCGTACCGGGCGTGCTCGCCTTTGTAGGTACGCGCAACCCCAAGATTGGCGCCACGTACGCCCAACATTCCTGCTTCTACAAGATCGACGAGACCGTGCTGGCAAAGGGCTCCATGGTGGCCGCCCAGTATGCCATCGACTTTTTGGCCGAGCCCACGCAAGAGGAGCTCGACGGCCCCGCGATTACCGCGGTCGCCGAAACCAACCCCGATCTGGCCGCCAAGTTGCGCTCTGCCAAGGCGACGACCGCCGAGGCTCGCGACGCCATCCATGATGCCCGAACGGCTCGCCATGCCGCGATCAAGGGCATCCACGACGCACGCGCTGCTGCACGCCGCGAGGAGAAGCACGACGAGTAGTCGATTCGCTGGCATCTCGCAGTCATAGCCACATCGCGATGTCAAAGCGGGGGCGGACGTTTCGACACGTCCGCCCCCGCTCATTCTTCAAGCGCTATTTCTAGCCCGTCCCCAAATAGCAGGCGGCGTGGCTACTCGTCCTGCGGGCCCTCATCGGAGCTTGGCTCGGACGCGGATTCCGGGTCCGTCATGGGCGCAGGCTCAGGCGCAGGCTCGGGCTCAGATGCCGTCTCAGGCTCGGGCGCCGGTTCAGACTCGGGCGCCGGCTCAGGCTCGGTCGCGGGAGCGGGTACAGGTGCCGGCGAAGCATCCGGAGCACCGTAACCCGAAGGAGCGGACTTCTTCTCGAAGGGCAACACAAAAGTCAGGACGTCGTCCTTATCCTCATCGGCCCACTCGCTTGCATAGCGTGCGGCCCAATAGCCAACGGCACGGTGCTTGAGCATCTTGCCAAAGACCGTAAGAAATACGGTGACGAAAGCGACCAGCACCAAGAACAGCGCGAGCGTGACGCCACCGCCGGTAACAATTGCCTCAATACCCGTAGGACGATAGTAGTAGCTATACATACCGACAGAGGCAATGGCGCCAAAGACGACCGTCAAGATCCATGTGACAACGTTGGCGACCAGGCCCGTCAAAAACTCGGGAAGGAACGAAGCACAGAACAGCTTGGTCTTGTTGTGCTTAAACGCCGCCCAGACCTTATCGAGCGAAAACGCGCTCTCGACGCGACCGGTCACCGCAAAGTGCATCACGGCGATGTCGGCGAACATCTTAAAGAAGACACCCAGAATCGCCGAGGCAATTAGCGCCAGGACACGCAGGCCGAGCGAACCGAACAGCGCAGCCTCGAGCGCATAAGAGCCGTAATAAGAATACGAGCCCGCGGCGCCAATCACCACGCCCTCCACCAGCGAAAGCACTACACCGATAACGGGAATGGCAGCGATAACCTCGAGCACCACCGAGATGACGCTCGAAAAGACTCCGAGACCAAACGACGTGGAGCGCATGAGTGGACGGTCCATGCCGTCATCGACCTTGAGCGAAAGATCACGGCCCCACTCGATACCAAAGCCGGAACCGCACACGCTCGCAATGCAAGCTGCCAAAAAGCCGATGGCAGCCGCAATGCCGCCAATAACGGGAATAAACAACACGAGCACCGACACAACGCAAATCAGCGCCGGCAAAAACGCGATTTGGCATACACGCTGAAGCACGCCCGGAGTCTTGGTCATATCTTGGAACGCCTGAGCTACACAACCCTTTGGCGCATTCGCCACGGGCGGCTGCGGAACAAACTGCTGGGGCTGAGGCTGTCCCTGGGGAGCGGGGCCAGCGGCACCGGCATTAGGAGCACCACACACGCCGCAGAACTTGTCGTTATCGTCCATAGGGGCGCCACACTGCGAGCAGAACATCGAAATCATCCCTTCGTATCTTGAGCGAATCACCTGGATCGCAAACGATGTCTTTGACATCATTATCACCCAATGTGGGGTCAAATACTCAAAGATGACCGATTTGCAAGGTACACGGCGCCAGCAGGCGGTTCGTTAAATACGTCTGTGCTAGTTCGTTCCGCGGAAGCCCTTGCCGACGATCTCGGAACTGTCGACGATCGTGATAAAGGCACCCGGATCGACTTCGCGCGCGTAACGGCGCAGTTGCACGGCCTCGCGACGGCTCAGCACGCTCATGATCACCGTCACGCACTTGCCCGAGAAAGCACCGTAGCCGCGGCTGATGGTCGCCGTGCGGTTAAGATGCTTGACGATAAACTCCTCGACCTTAAGGGGCTCGGAACAAATGACCGTGCAGACCTTACGAAGGTGAATGCTCTCGATGGCCTTGTCGACCACGAGCGTCTTGGCAAACAGGCCGAGCACGCAGTACAGACCGACGCGCGGGCCGTACAAGAAGGCCGCGATGGTCACGATGCCGATATCGACCAACAGCAGAGCGCGGCCAATCTCGAGCGTCGTGCGGCGTTTGAGGATCATGGCAAGAATGTCCGTGCCACCCGTCGAGGCGCCGATGTCAAAGACAATGGCACTGCCGAGCGCCGGCAAGATGACGGCAAAGCACAGGTCGAGCCACATATCACCCGTCAGAGAGACATCAGTCGGAATAAAGAGCTCAAACAGCGAGACGTAGGCCGAAAGCGCAAACGAGGCGAAGACGCTCCAAAGAATCGCCTTGCGCTCCAAAAAGATAAAGCCCAAAACGACGAGAACCGCGTTGATAATCCACATAAAGACGCCGACGGGCAGAGTCGGGAACAGCGTGGACAGAATGACCGACATGCCCGAGGTGCCGCCAAAAGCAAAGTGATTAGGGGTTTTAAACGCAACGATGGCGAAGGCCGTAAGAATCAGGCCCAGATTGAGCTCGGCAAAAAAGCGCGGGAAGCCCGGCTCCTGGCTGCGCTTTTGGCCGGCACGCTCGCCGCGCTCGATATCGGTGCGATCGACCACGCGCTCCATCGGCACTACGGGAGGACGATGCACCTCCTCGGCAGCACGCGACGCCGCCTCTGCCGCAGCGGCCTCAATTGCCCATGCCTTGCTTTCTGTTTCGTGCTCGTCGGCCATTACGGCAACTCCTCGTTAACAATTTGGAAACAATGCGCTCATTAGGGTAACGCGGAACGTGGGGATTGCAACCCTTAGTTAGACGAGCGGTATGACTATATCGGGAGCGTACAAAAACGGCCGGCCACGCTTTTGCTTGCGCGGTCGGCCGTTTAACGTTTTCGCAGATAAAACCTGCCAAAACAAACCTGTCTTTTTGGAAGGTTATTCGTGCTGGCTGGTGCGGTGCTCGTACTCCTCGGGGGTGATGACGTCCTCGATGCGCAGGTTGACGCCCGCCACCTCAAGGCCAGTCATCGCGGCCAGACGCTCGGTCACGCGCGCCTTAACGTCGTCGAAAATCGCGGGCGCATAGGCGCCGTACTCGATGATGACAGAGATGTTGACGACCACACGATTGTCATCGGTGACCTCGACCGTCACGCCCTTGGTCAGATTCTCGGCACCAAACTGCTCCTGCACAAAATGCATGAGGCTACCCTTCATGCCCAGAACGTGCGGAACCTCGCGGGTGGCCATGGCAACGATCTTCTCGATCACGCCGTTGGAATAGGTCAGCGAGTCCTCGGACTCATCCGCTTCCTCATCATCCTCATCCACATCGGACTCGGCCTCGACGAGCGCCTCATCCTCGAGCGTTACGTCCTCGGCCTCGGCGGTGACGGTCTCGTCTGCCTCGAGCTCGGTATCGGCCACATCGACCTTCGTATTAAAAGCCATGGTTCCTCCTTATGCCTGCCGCGGATGCGACAGTCGAATACAGATTAGCGGCCGCTAAACAGACGGCCGAAGAAGTTGACGATCCCGTTCTCGCCGTCGCGAATCTGGCCGATCACAGCGCCGATCAGCACGAAGAATGCAATGACAAGCGTATCCCACAGGCCGAGCGTGAGCACCAACACGGCGAGGATAAAGCCAGCGACGGCGCCGAGCGTGGTGTTGGGATGACGCACAGCATAGCTCCAGATGGCAGCGCCCGTACCCTTGATGAGACCCATAGCCTCGTCAAAATCCGCGGCTGCCGCATCTTGCAACTCGGTTGCCTCTGCTTTGGAATCAACAGGTTCGCTCGCCGGCGTGGCGCTCTGGTCAATCGTCAGGCGCGGCGTACGAGCGGTCTTATCTTGATTGGTATCACTCACCGGAAACCTCCACGGTCTGGACGGTAGTCTTGGACGGCAAAAAACGGACGCGCGCGGTCGTACCCGGCGTGCCGAGCATGGTGTCGCAAGCTTCCTCGATGCGCTGTTGCATCGCGGTAGCCAGAGATGCCACGTCCTTATCGTCAAGCGCGATAGCCTCGACCTTAAATCGGACGTGCGAATCGTCGGAGCCTTGGACGCGGGCCTCAACATGCTCGACCATCACGCGGTCGTCGCGCTCGGCAGCAGCCCTGGCACACGAAGAAAGCGCCGCAAGGGTAACCTCGATATTGCGTTCCCCCGCCGGATGCACGCAGGACGGCTCGCGACGAGCAAACATCAGGCGGAAGAAGCTTACCAGCACGCCGATCGCCACAACTCCGCCGCATGCCGTCACGACAATGCGCGGCATGGGGTCGCGCATCAGCAGCATAAAGCGATACGTATACGGCCCCCAAAACTGGCAGACGAGCGTACCCAGCGCCACGATGGCGGCGGCAAGATACACAATCGCTAGGGCTCGTTTGAGTACGCGCACGTAGCGCTCCCTTCAAATCTCGGCTCTCGAAATGCAAAACGGTTCGCATCATTATAAAAGAGCCGGGTCCGGTGCTCTACGCACGCGGATCCGGCTCATCTATTCCACGAGGCTTGCATGCTCGCTTCATTATGCCCAGATATGCACGGCTTAACCCGTGCGGGCGCTACTCCTCCTCGAGGGCAGCGATGACCTCGTCGGTCATGTCCATGGTGCTGTAAACATCCTGGACGTCGTCGAGCTCCTCAAGACGGTCGATGAGGCGCTGAACCTTCTTGGCGTCGGCGCCGGAGACCTCGGTCGGGGTGGTCGGGACCATGGTGGTCTCGGAGCCCTTGACCTGGACGCCCTGCTCCTCGAGCGCCTTGGAGACAGCCATGACCTCGTTGGCAGTAGTCCAGACGATCCACTCCTCGCCGGCATCCTCGTAGTCCTCGCCACCGGCCTCGGCGATGGCCATCATGAACTCATCCTCGTCACCGGCAGCACCGTTGGCGATCATGGTCTCCTTCTTGGCGTTCTCGTCCAGGATTTCCTTGGCGACGACGATCTGGCCCTTGCGCTCAAACTGGAAGGCGACGGAGCCGGAGGTGCCCAGGTTGCCACCAGCGTGGGAGAAGGCGGAACGGACATCAGCAGCGGTACGGTTGCGGTTGTCGGTCAGGCAGTCGACGTAGACGGCGACACCGGCGGGACCGTAGCCCTCGTACACGATGTTCTCGTAGACGGCGGCATCAGCACCCGAACCAAAAGCCTTGTCGATAGCGGACTTGATCTTGTCCTTAGGCATGGACTGAGCCTTGGCCTTGGCAACGGCAGCGGCGAGGCTGGCGTTGTTCTCGGGCAGCGGGTCACCGCCAAGACGGGCAGCAACGGTGATGTTGCGGCTGAGCTTGGAGAAGAGGGCGGAACGCTTGGCGTCCTGCGCGCCCTTACGATGCTTGGTTGTGGCCCACTTAGAGTGTCCGGACATACGTGTCTCCTATCGGTTTCGACCTAAAGCCCAGCGCAGATGCTCGGGCAATATAAACAAACGTCGTTATGATATACCTACTGGCCTGCGAGATAAACCCCAAAATGAAGGCGTCGTGATGATGGCCCCTTTGGTGCAAAGAAACCTGACCCCAATGCACCAAGTTAGGACCAGAGGAAGTCGCTGCGGGTGACGGTGGCGCCGATGGCGAAGGGCATGCAGGCGATGACCGGATACAGGTAGCGCATGTAAGTCGAGCCGTTGCACGGGCCAATCAGGCACACGGCGAGCACGCCCAACAGCGGCACCCAGATCGCCAGCGCACGCCATGAATGACGACGCAGCAGGTAGACCACCACGGCGATCATGATCCACACATAGGTGGCCGAGCTCATGGTGAGCGAGATAAACGGGATGCGCTGCACCGCCACACGGTACAGATTGATCAGGTGGTCGCACCAGCGCACCACGTTGCTGTCAACCGGATGGAAGTCGAAGTACTTGAGGTTGTCGGGACGCGCCATGATCTCGGCACTACGCGCCGTGCTGTAGATCCAGGCATCGCGCGCGCTCGGATAAAAATAACCATAGTAGTTATTGATAAGCGCCGAAATATAGCACTCGGGATCCTTCTTAAACATCTGGGCCCATACCTCAAAATAGGCATCGATGTCCTCCTGCGAGGCGTACTCGTTAAAGCAGTTCTTGACGGCATCGGACTTGTCGGGGTTGTAGCGGCGGCCCAGGTTCTCGTACTTGAGTACGCGATCGATCACGGCACGCTCTTCGTCGGTCACCGAACCGTCGCAAGGAGCCTCCACGATGGTGCCGTCCTCCTTAACCGTGGGGTTGACGCCCGAGTTGAGGCCGTCGTGCTTTTGGACGAAACGAGCCGTCTGCTGGAACGGAATCGAGAGGATTTCGCGCTTGGAACCAGGCGTGATATCGTGCGCCGGCATAAAGACCTTGGTGAAGTACATATTAGAGGCAAGGCAGAGCGCGAGCACCGCGAAAACGCCAACCCAGCGGAAACGCGGGATGGCGCCCGAAGGCGCAGCACCAGTCTGCTTGGCTGCACGACGAGCCACATGCACGTCCCATACGCAAAACGCCGCCGCGATTACGCATGCCGCCAGCGGAAACACCAGGCCGCCGTTGCGCAGGAACGTGGAACCCATGGCGCCCAGAGCGAGCAGCAGCCAATCGTGGCGCGCAAAGAGCACGGGGGCTTTCTCGCCCGCTCGCTCGACATTGGCATCACGACGGGGCAAGCCGCATGCCACGAGCTTCACGGTCTGCACCAACAGCACCAAAAACGCGTCGGCAAACAGCACATCTTTGGTAAGCAGGGCCGCGTAGTTGGAGAACATGGGCATAAACACAAAGAACAGCAAGATTACGCCGCGGACCGGCAGGCTCACGCCCAGCTTGCGCAGCGACGAGATGGAATAGGCCATGCAGGCGGCCGTAATGACGAACTGAGCGCAGGTGTAGATGGCAAGACCTGCGTTGGCGCTGTTAAACAGTGAAAGCCCCAACTGGACGCACGAACCGATGATAGCCGTATGCACCACGGGGTGATGTCCGTTGAGCAACACATTGGGATTGAGCAGACGCAAGTAGTCACTCGTGCCGTTGGGGTAGTTGAACCACTGGCGAATCTGCGCACCCGTATCTCCCATAAAAAGGCCGGGCAGCGAAGCGATGAGCGTGGGCGCCCAGGCGATCATAAGCACCAGGAAGGGCCCGGCAAAGGGATGGACCGAGAGCACTGCGTGAGCCACACGCCATACGCGGCCAAAGTGCGCTTCGGAAAACGGAATGCGCCGAGAGCTCAGCCAATCTAGACACTCAAAGGTAAGGTAGAGGGCAACGACCGCCAAGAGCATCCAGCCCACACCGCCTATCCAGGCGCAGATGATGCGGGCCTTGTCGCCGAGCACGATCTCGGCCGAATCGGTGAGGTCGTAGCTGCGGCCAAACACCATGCAGACGGCAAAGA
>URBA01000025.1 GCA_900545905.1 uncultured Collinsella sp. | reverse complement strand
GCTCGGAGATCTGTATAAGAGACAGGCTCATCCTTTATGTGTTCAACGACAACTTGTTTGGCATTTCTGCAATGGTGATGCTGGCGGCTTGCACGGGTGCCAACAACGCTATGTACGCTGGACTGATGGGCACCATGGGCAACGAGGCCGAGCGTGGCGCCGTCGCCATCACCACGCTGGTTGTCGGCCCTCCGGTCACGATGATTGTCCTTGGCGCTGCCGGCCAGGCTCCGATCGGCTGGTCGCTCGTGGGCGCCATCCTGCCGATCGTCGTCGGCATTATCCTGGGCAACCTGTTCCCCAGCTTTAAGAAGATGATGGCACCGGCACTTTCCGCCATCATCGTGCTCGTCTTCTTTGCTATGGGCTCGACCATGACTTTTGGCCAGCTTATCAACGGCGGTCTTCCCGGCATCCTGCTCGGCGTGATCTGCTCGGTGGTCTTTGCAATTCCCGTCATCGCGGTCGATAAGCTCACGGGCGGTACGGGTGTCGCAGGTGCGGCCATTTCGAGCTGCGCCGGAGCCAATGTGGCCACGCCTGCTGCCATGGCAAGCGTCAATGGGGCCATGTACGGTGGCGCCGTGCTCGCGACGGCTACGGCACAGGTTGCTGCCTGCGCAATCGTGACGGCTATTTTGACCCCGCTGGTCACCAGCTGGTGCTACAAGCATTTTGAGAGCCAGGGCAACGGCGATAGCAAGGCAACGACCGGCAAGGCCGCCGCAGCCGCCTAATGCCAAGCGGCAATCAAAGCTAAAAACTAGCTACGCCACAGGGCGGCCACGGGGGATCCCGCGGCCGCCCTGCAGTTTCTGTAGGGTCTCTGGGACACTTTACCCTGCTAAAGCTGGCATAACAGCTAGAGCGAAGGTCGTACAAAGGCAAGGAAAAATAACATACAAATCGGTGAACGGTAGTTGTTCGCGCTCGCATTTCCTGCGGGTTTGTAAAAAACGCCCTTATGATATAAAAAAAGAAACATATAACAGCCCAGATGGAGAGGGTCGCTATGTTATCCTTCTCAAACGGGTGAAATCTTGGGTTTTGGGTTGTAGTTCCAAGGTGGATAAACGTTTTCCCTACACCAACGTGTGGTGAAGAACGGAAGAAGCCGGTAGTGCAAGCCGAACATTCAAGAATTCAATAAGCAGCGGTGTGAGAGAGCGCCGCATTACACGTAACTAGGAGCGTGGTTACACAATGCAGGAGGCATGGGAAGGCTTCAAGGAAGGCATCTGGACGGGAGAGGTTGACGTCCGAGACTTCATCCAGAAGAACTACACCCCCTACGAGGGCGACGAGTCGTTCCTCGCCGGCCCGACCGAGCGTACCAAGGAGCTGTGGGGCGAGGTTCTCGACCTGCTGCTTAAGGAGCGCGAGCAGGGCGGTGTCCTCGATATGGACACCAAGACCGTCACGGGTATCGTGAGCCACCCCGCTGGCTACATCGATAACGCCCACCGCGAGAAGGAGACCATTGTTGGCCTCCAGACTGACAAGCCGCTCAAGCGCGCGCTGCACGTCAACGGTGGTATCCGCATCGCTTGCCAGGCTGCCAGCCAGCACGGCTATAAGGTCGACGAGAACGTTGTCGAGCGCTACACCTTCGAGCGCAAGACCCACAACGCTGGCGTCTTCGATGTCTACACCCCCGAGATGCGTGCTTGCCGCTCGGCTCACATCATCACCGGTCTGCCCGATGGCTATGGCCGCGGCCGCATCATCGGCGACTACCGTCGTGTTGCCCTGTACGGCGTCGACTACCTGATCAAGGACAAGGAGGCCCAGAAGGCTTCCACCCCGACGGTCATGACCGCCGACAACATCCGCGATCGTGAGGAGCTGCAGGAGCAGATCCGCGCCCTCGGCGAGCTCAAGATGATGGCCGAGACCTATGGTTTCGATATTTCCAACCCTGCTACCAACACGCAGGAAGCCATCCAGTGGATGTACTTCGCCTACCTCGCTGCCGTCAAGGAGCAGAACGGCGCCGCTATGTCCATCGGCCGTACCTCTACGTTCATCGACATCTACGCTGAGCGCGACCTTGCCAACGGTACCTTCACCGAGGAGCAGATCCAGGAGTTCGTGGATCACTTCATCATGAAGCTCCGTATGGTCAAGTTTGCCCGTACCCCCGAGTACCAGGCCCTGTTTACCGGCGATCCGCAGTGGGTCACCGAGTCCATCGGCGGCATGGGTGTTGACGGCCGTACGCTCGTTACCAAGATGAGCTACCGCTACCTGCACACGCTCGAGAACATGGGCACCAGCCCCGAGCCCAACATGACCATTCTGTGGTCGACCCGTCTGCCCGAGAACTTCAAGAAGTTCTGCGCCAAGACTTCTGTCGCCAGCTCCTCGATCCAGTACGAGAACGACGACCTCATGCGCGTTTACCACGGCGACGACTACGGCATCGCCTGCTGCGTGTCCTCCATGCGCATCGGCAAGGAGATGCAGTTCTTCGGCGCCCGTGCCAACCTGGCCAAGTGCCTGCTCTACGCGCTCAACGGCGGTGTTGACGAGGTCTCCAAGAAGCAGGTCGGCCCCAAGTATCGCGCCGTCGAGGGCGATACGCTCGATTACGACGACGTTGTGGCCAAGTACAACGACATGATGAAGTGGCTCGCTGGCGTGTACGTCAACTCGCTGAACATCATTCACTACATGCACGACAAGTATTGCTACGAGCGCATCCAGATGGCTCTGCACGACAAGCACGTGCACCGCTGGTTCGCTACGGGCATCGCTGGCCTTTCCGTCGTGGCTGACTCCCTGTCCGCCATCAAGTACGCCAAGGTCCACCCCGTCCGTGACGAGAACGGCATCATCGTCGACTTCGAGACCGAGGGCGAGTTCCCCAAGTACGGTAACGACGACGACCGCGTCGACCAGATCGCTCACGACGTTGTGCACCAGTTCATGGAGTACATCCGCATGAACGATACCTACCGCAACTCCGTGCCTACGACCTCGGTTCTGACCATTACCTCCAACGTCGTGTACGGTAAGAAGACCGGCTCCACGCCCGACGGCCGCAAGGCTGGCCAGCCGTTCGCCCCGGGTGCTAACCCCATGCACAAGCGCGATAGCCACGGTGCCATCGCTTCGCTGTCTTCGGTTTCCAAGCTCCCGTTCCGCGATGCTCAGGACGGCATCTCCAACACCTTCTCCATCATCCCGGGTGCGCTCGGCAAGGAGGACCAGGTGTTCTTTGGCGATATCGACCTTGATCAGCTGGGCGAGTAACTATTGTTAGTGCTATACTAACAATAACGATTACTGATTAGCGCGCCGGTTTCGGCCGGCGCCTATTAATCGAAGGAGACACATTATGAAGGTTTCTGAAGTTTCCGAGACTCAGGCCGATAACCTGGTCCACATGCTCGACGCTTACGCCGAGAAGGGTGGCCATCACCTGAACATCAACGTCTTCAACCGTGAGACGTTGCTCGATGCTCAGGCTCACCCCGAGAAGTACCCGCAGCTGACCATCCGCGTTTCCGGCTATGCCGTGAACTTCCACACGCTCACCAAGGAGCAGCAGGACGAGGTCATTTCGCGTACCTTCCACGACAAGTTCTAAAGGGTTCAACTCCTGTAGGATTACTGGGGCCGGTTTTGGGTTATTTCCCAAAACGTCCTCGGACATGCAAAGAGGCTCCGCTGCGCGCGTTGCGCGGCGGAGCCTCTTTGCGTCCTGCGGGATGTTTTGGAAAATAACCCAAAACCGGCCATGTGGGGTCCTTTGGAGTCACCCTTTAGGCGGAACTCTCCTAATTATTTGGATGAGTCGTTTACTTACTTGTACTGTTACCGTCTTCCCGCTCTTGTTGGGGTATGCTTTGTTCGTATGTAAACGTATGACATGTTGATGGGGGAGGGTGCTATGGCTCGCGAGAGTGCTCGTTCTAAGGATACGGCTAAGCCTGGCATCAAGGAAGTTGCGGCGGTGGCGGGGGTTTCGCCTACTACGGTATCTCGCGTGCTTAATAATCGCGGCTATATTAGCCAAGAGACCCGCGATAAGGTCCATGCCGCGATGGAGCGCATCAACTATACGCCCAACGATATCGCCCGTGCCATGCTCAACGGTCGCCTGAATCTTATCGGTATGATCGTCCCCTATGTCAGCAGTCCGTTTCATGCCCAAGTGGTTCAAGTCATTGAGCATACCCTGGCCGAAAACGGTTTTAAGATGCTGCTGTGCAATAGCGCCAATCGACCCGAGCTTGAGCGCTCTTATATCGACATGCTTCGACGCAATATGGTTGATGGCGTCATCGTCAACTCGCTTAATATCGGTGCCGAGGCGTATGCCGAGATGGGTTTGAGTCTGGTTGGTATCGACTGCGACCTTGGCGAGGCCTCTGTTCAGATTGCGAGCGACAGCTATAGTATCGGCGAACTTGCCACGCGTCGCCTGATCGATGACGGGTGTTCGCGCATCCTGTGCCTGCGCAGCAATAGCCGCATGCGCATGCCTGCCAATAAGCGTACCGATGCCTACCTCGATGTTGTTGAGCAGGCCGGTTTGCCCGCGCTTGTCCGTGAGGTCGAGTTCGTTAAGCCCGACGACGAAAAGAGCGCGGTCGTTGCGAAGATCCTCGATGAGAACCCCGATATTGACGGCATCTTTGCGGGAGACGACACGATGGCGGCTATCTGTCTTAACGTGATGAAGCAGCGCGGCTTGAGCGCTCCGGGCGATATTAAGGTCGTGGGCGCGGATGGTGCCCGCCGCACTATGACGTTTATGCCTGACTTAACAACCGTTCGCCAAGATATCGATCGCATCGGAGAGCTCGCGGCGCAATCCATCATTGCTCTTATTAACGGCGAAAAGCCCGAATCGAATATCAAGCTCCCCGTTGAACTCATTGAGGGTAAAACCGCGTAGTTCATCCCGTGCCAAAAGAATTCCTCAAACACCTCTGATGACCGTTCGCCGGCATATGTCAACCGTTTGCCGACGACTGGAACTGCGAAAAGACGTATTGGTGTGAAAACGTTTGACATATGAAAACGATTGACATATCTTGCAGTTGTACCGAGTTAGTATCTCGTGAGAAAGGAAGTCTCGGATGCACAAGGTGTATTACCAGCCTGAGGGAATTTGGGTAGGCGACATCATGCCGTACGGCGAGGACGGCACGTTCTATCTCTATCATCAGCGTGACACGCGTAACCCCGAACCTTTCGGAGAGCCGTTTGGCTGGGCACTCGCTACGACCAAGGATTTCGTCAACTACAAGGACTTTGGCGAGAGCCTTGAGCGTGGCAGCGACGAGGAAGTCGACCAGTACATTTATGCCGGCACGGTGTTTAAGGTGGGCGACAAGTACCATGCGCTCTACACTGGTTGCAATCGCGATAAGGTCCGCGCACGTTTGATGAAGCAGGTTCTTCTTCACGCAACGAGCGACGACGCCGTCAAGTGGGAGAAGAACATCGCCGAGACGCTGCTTCCGCCCCAGGAGGGTTACGATGACCGCAACTGGCGCGATCCCTTTGTGCTTTGGGATGAGGAGAACGAAGAGTACATGCTCATCCTCGGCACGCGTGTGGGCGAGGACAAGCGTCTGATGACCGGTCGTCTGGTCAAGTTCACCTCCAAGGACCTGGATACCTGGGAGTTCCAGGGCGACTGGTGGAATCCGGGCCTGTACACCATGTTCGAAATGCCTGATCTCTTTAAGATGGGCGACTGGTGGTATCTGGTGTTCTCCGAGTACAGTGATGGCAACAAGACCCGTTACCGCATGTCTCGCTCTATCAACGGTCCTTGGATCACTCCTGCGGACGATTCCTTCGATGGCCGCGCGTACTATGCCGCGCGTACCGCATTTGATGGCGAGCGCCGCGTTCTCTTTGGTTGGGTTCCTACGCGTGACGAGGGCGGCGACCCCAGCTCTTACCTGTGGGGTGGCACCTTTATGCCTCTCGAGATCGTTCAGCGTGCCGACGGAACGCTCGGCACCAAGCTCCCTGACAGCATGCTTGGCGCCTTTGGCGAGGCTAAGGCAGTCGAGGCCTTTGAGCTTTCCTGCGAGTCGGGCAAGGTCGAGCAGGTGCTCGCCGCGGATGCCGGCTCCACCTACTTGCTCGATGCCGACATTGAGCTCGGCGGTAACGCTGCCGGCTTCTCGGTCAAGTTCGCCGAGGACGCCGAGACCGGTCTTGCCTATGAGTTCCGCGCCAACCTGCGCGAGGGCAAGCTCGAGTTCACGCCGGCTCCCCAGTACCCGTGGTTCCAGGTCAACAACATGGGCCTCGAGCGTCCGTTGTTCTTTAAGGGCGAGGGCACTCACCATGCGCGTCTGGTCGTCGACGACGACATCGCGACCATCTTTGTCGATGATGTTGCGCTCAACGCTCGCTTCTGCAACAAGCAGGGCCAGGGTGTGGCGCTTACCGTCACCGACGGTGCGCTCAAGTGCACAAACGCAACGATCGCGTCTCTGTAGTGGCAACGAACCGTTTTATGATTTAGAAAAGGAATGGAGAGGAACATGGACTACAAGGCAGTGTCCCAGCAAGTCGTCGACAACGTCGGCGGACTGGAGAACATCGAGGGCGCCACGCATTGCGTGACCCGTCTGCGTCTGGTGCTCAAGGATACGAGCAAATACAACAAGGCCGAGCTCGAGAACATCGATGGCGTCAAGGGCGTGCTGTACAACAGCGGCCAGCTCATGATCATCTTCGGTACCGGTACCGTCAACAAGGTTTACGATGAGTTTATGGCTCTGACGGGCGTTAAGGAGATCAGCGCTTCCGAGGTCAAGGGCGCCGAGGCGGACAAGAAGGGCAAGTTCTTCTCGGTCCTCAAGGTATTCTCGGACATCTTTATCCCCATCATTCCCGCCTTCGTCGGCGCTGCTATCATCATCGGCCTTAAGTCGCTGATCGTTGCCAACGGCCTCTTTGGCATGGAGGGCAGCCTTGCCGACCACAGCGAGTTCCTCAAGAACCTCGCAAGCTTCTTTGCCATTATCGCCACCACGTTCGACTACCTGCCTGTCCTGGTTATGTACAGCGCGGTGAAGCGTTTTGGCGGTAACCCGATTCTGGGCATCCTCGTCGGTATCGTCATGGTTCACCCGAGCCTTATGAACCGCAACACGTTCGTTATGGATCCGACGGGTGCTGAGTACTGGAACTTCGGTCCGCTCTCCATCCCCATGGTTGCTTTCCAGGGCGGCGTGTTCCCTGCAATCCTGACTGCCTGGTTTATGGCCAAGGTCGAAAAGATTGCCCAGAAGTACATCCCCGAGGTCGTCTCGTTTGTCTTTGTCCCGACCGTTACCCTGATTCTTGCTAACGTCGCCCTGTTCACCGTGTTCGGCCCGCTCGGCAACCTGATCGGCGATGTCCTCGCCGGCGTAATCGATATCCTGTACAACAGGATGGGCGTCTTTGGTGCCTTTGTCTTCGCCGCGTTCCTGCAGCCGCTTGTCGTTACCGGTACGCATCAGTTCATCCAGGGTATTGAGGCCAACCTCGTTGCCACGACTGGCTTCAACTACATCCAGGCCATCTGGTCGGTTTCCATCATCGCCCAGGGCGGCGGCGCCATCGGCATGTACCTCATTCACAAGAAGCATTCCAAAGAGCGCAACATTTGCATGTCGTCCTTTATCCCGACGCTGGTCGGAATCTCCGAGCCCGCTATCTTTGCTGCAAACATGCGCTACTCGATCATCCCGTTCATCTGCGCTTGCATCGGTGCAGGCTGCGGCGGTGCCTTCGTCAAGCTCTTTGAGGTGCGCGCTATCGGTCAGGGTCTGACCGGCGTGCTTGGCCTGCTCATCGTCACGCCCGAGACCCTCGTGTGGTATGTGGCTGGCAATCTCATCGCCTTTATCGTGCCGATCGTCTTGATCTTTGCCTACAACAAGGCAAAGGGCGTGCCGACCACTGATGAAGAGGGCGCTGGTGCTGGCTTCGATGTCAGCTTCTAGTTGAGCCGTTCAGCGTAATCTGAGGATAAGTCCATTTGGGGAAGGGCGTTCGACTCGTGTGAGTCGAGCGTCCTTCCCCATAGACGAGAAAGTCAACGGCGATGTTTAATCAAAAAAATAAGGTGACACGCGCGGACTATGAGCAGTGGCGTGCCGGACAGGATGAGACGGCGGGTCGCATCGCGTCCGACCCCGATAGGCTCCTGTTCCATGTGGAGCCTGAGCTTGGCTGGCTCAACGACCCCAACGGTTTGGTGCAGATCGGTGATACGTATCACATCTATCATCAATACGATCCGTTCGATGCTGCGCATGGCGGTCCAGTGATTTGGAATCATCTGACAACAAAGGATTTTGTGACGTACGAGAATCGCGGCCCTGTGCTGTTCCCCGATTCCGATTTGGATTCGAGCGGAGCGTATTCTGGTTCTGCCTTTGTACGCGATGGCAAGATTCACTACTTCTATACCGGCAACGTCAAGCATTTTGACCGCGATGATTACGACTACGTGTTGACGGGCCGTGAGCAAAACCAGATTCATATGGTTGCCGAGAATCCCGACGAATTGGGCGAGAAACGCATAGCTGTTGGACCGGTCGATTACCCCGACGATATCGGTACGCACGTGCGTGATCCCAAAATCCTTGAACACGATGGTATCTACTACATGGTTCTGGGCGCTCGTACGAAAGACGACCGCGGCTGCGTGCTTGTCTATACCTCGAGCGATCTAGAGGACTGGAGCTATGCGACGCGCATTGAGTTGGGCGAGAAGTTTGGCTTTATGTGGGAGTGCCCCGATCTGTTTGAGCTCGATGGTGAGCTTATTCTCGTTTGCTGTCCGCAGGGTGTGTCCGCCGATGGATGGCGTTACCGCAATCCGCACCAGTGCGTGTGGTTTCCCATCGAGGCCGATTGGGAGGCGCCGAGTTTTAAGATCGCCGGGCAGGGCATGCCTCCGATGGTCGATGCCGGCTTTGATTTCTACGCACCGCAGTCTTTTGAGGATGCTGCGGGTCGGCGTTTGATGATCGGGTGGTCGGGTTGCCCCGATGCGACGGCGGAAAACCCGACGGTGGCGCGCGGGTGGCAGTGCGCGTTGACGGTGCCGCGAGAGCTGAGCATGCGCGATGGTAAGCTCTGCCAGCAGCCGGCGCACGAGATTGAGAGGATGCGCGGCGACTGCGTTCGCGCGACAGGCGGTGAAACCGTTGAGGAGCCGGGCCGCCTGTTTGATCTTGTGGTTTCCTGTGAGGGCGCCCAGGTGATCGAGCTCGAAATCCGCAAGGGTGTCTTTGTGCGCTATGCAGACGGGATGCTTACCCTCGACATGGGTGACGAAGGCTATGGGCGCGACCAGAGGTCGATCGAGCTCAGCGAGCTTCGCGACCTGCGCGTGCTTTCGGACACTACGATGGTCGAGATTTTTGCAAATGGCGGCGAGGCGGCACTTACGAGCCGTACCTATTCGCCGGCGGTTTCGGCGATGGGGTTGCATGCCGAGGGTGCGGCATCGATGAATTTCTACCGCCTCGTGCATTAACCGTGCATGGGGCACGATTGGACTTGCTGGGCGAAATGAATCGCAGTTGCCGCGGCCAACTACCGTTTATCGCGTATAGCGACCGTTTGCGGAGTAAGTAACACTTAGTAATAAACCGTGTAGAATCTCAGGTTAGCACGGAGTTTTCCAGGGAGACGCTGTCCTTTGTTGTGCGCAAGGGGCGGCGTCTCTTTGGCGCTTGGACGCCGTTGTGCAACAGTGCGGCGGCGCGTGCCATGTATTGAAAAGCCAATGTCGAGATGGGTCGTGATAATAATGGGCAAGTACGTAATCGTGGTTGAGTCTGGGTCGGATGTGACGCCGGAGCTCTGCGAGCGCTACGGCATCGTGCGCGTGCCCATGCATGTCACGATTGGTGACGAGACCGTCGAGGACGGCTCCATCGATCCGCTCGAGATTTACTCGCGCTGCAACGAGTTTGGCGTAATGCCCAAGACCAGCGGCTGCGCGCCTGCAGATTTTGCGCGCGTATATGACCGTATCCATGCCGAGCAGCCCGATGCGACCATTCTGCATCTTGCGTACTCCGAAGTCACGACTTGCTCGCATCAGTCCTCCAAGATTGCGGCTAAGGGCCGCGACTACGTATTCTCCATGGATACGCGTTTTGTCTCGGTGGGCCAGTCGCTCGTTGCCGTCGAGACCGCCAAATACATCGAGGCTCACCCCGATGCCACCGTCGACGAAATTTTCGCCTTCACCAATTCGGTGATGGACCGTGTGCTGCTGGGCTTTGTTCCTACCGACCTAGCCTTCCTTAAGGCGGGAGGTCGTCTGTCCAACGTGGCATTCCTTGGCGCCCACCTGCTCAAGATTAAGCCCTGCATTGAGGTGACGGGCGGTAAGTTCGTGGCGACCAAGAAGTTCCGCGGCTCTATGCTCAAGTGCGCCCGCGCCTTTATTGACCACATGGTTGCGAAGGGCGAGATTGACTACTCGCACATTGGCCTGGCGTATTCGGTAGGTCTTTCCGAGGAGCTGCGCGACGACATGGAAGTCTATGCACACGATCTTGGCTTTAAGGACATTACCTGGACTCAGGTCGGCGGCGTCATCTCGAGCCATTGCGGCCCGACCGCCTTCGGCGCGGTGCTCACGCTTAAGGCGTAAGGCCTGGAGTCTATCGATTTCTATTGCCTCGGCGGTGGGCGGGTTGCGATAACCCTCCCGCCGCTTTTGCGTGGAGTCAAATAGGACGACCTAATTGACCTCTAAACCGTTTCGCCATCATATGTATGGGCTAGAATGGCTCTGGCATTTATGTAACTAAAACCAATGAGAGGCAAGGTAGCGGGAATGGCTGAGATGACGCTCGAGGGTGTGGACGCTCGTCCCGAGGACTCCGCGTTTGCCCTGGGCCGCGTACATTCGATCGAAACGATGGGTACTGTCGACGGACCTGGCATCCGCTTTGTGGTGTTTGTTCAGGGCTGTCCTATGCGCTGTGCGTATTGCCACAACCCCGATACCTGGTCGGTTAACGGCGGCACCATGGTGACCGTCGAGCACCTCATGGACGAGTTCCAGAGTAACCATGAGTTTTACCGCAGCGGCGGAATTACGGTTTCGGGTGGCGAGCCGCTTCTGCAGCCCGAGTTTTTGGCCGACCTGTTCCGTGCAATGCACAACAACCCCGATGGTCGTGTGCATACCTGCCTGGATAGCTGTGGCTACGCCTTCGACCCTCAGCATCCCGAGAAGTTCGATGCCGTGCTCAACGAGACCGACATGGTACTGCTCGATATTAAGCATGCCGACCCGGTCGAGCATAAAAAGCTGACCGGTTGTGATCCCGCACGCATCCTGGCGTTTGGCGATGAGCTTGCACGTCGCAATATCAAGGTCGTTATCCGCCACGTGGTTGTGCCGGGCATTACCGACACGGCGGAGGAGCTGTCTCTTATACACATCTCCGAGCCCACGAGACTACGCTGCATCTCG